>JAMONX010000039.1 GCA_027066435.1 Campylobacterales bacterium | reverse complement strand
TACTCTTTAACTTTAAGCTATAGCTTCATTAATCTCTTTTTCACGATACTCTTCAACAATTTTATCAAGACTATCAAATATATTGTCGCTATTTTCTTCTACTTCTTGAAATATTTTAACAATTTTATCCTCATTAACTGCAGATATAGAGTTTGAATCTTCAATAGTTTTGATATTTTGTTTTATTTTTTGGTGTAATGAACTATGTGCATTTACAAGTGTTTTATAGTGAGTAGAGTTACCAAATACTTTTTCACCTTCAGAATCTAACCATTTGCCAAAAGCACAGTTGTGTTCATCTGCAAAATCTTTAGATTTTGCAGATGCATTGGCAACAGCAGAGTAAGCTCTGTTTTTATAAAAGATGTGATCGATTTTTGTTTTTGTAGTTAGAAGCTTATAATAAGAATATTTAGCTTTTTTTGTAGTTTGTTTGACATCTTTATCAAGATCTTTTAACATTACATCAAAGTTTGTGATAGCCTTATGTGCCATAGATGAGACTTTATCCATTTTTTCAGAGTTTGTAAGGATTTCATTTGATTGCTGTTGTAAGGATTGTATAGTAAGTGCTATTTCTGAAGTGGCTTTTTGGGTATTTTCAGCCAATTTTCGTACTTCATCAGCGACAACAGCAAAACCTCTTCCATGTTCACCTGCTCTTGCTGCTTCAATTGCTGCATTTAGGGCAAGCAGATTTGTTTGTTCTGCGATATCTTTTATTAAGTTAACTACAGAGGTGATATTTTCTACATTGGTATTTAATGATCCTATAAAATTTGTATTATGTGAAATTAAATCATTTAAATTTTCAAGCTCGTAAGTAACATGCTTAATAGAGTCTGTAGTCTCTTTTGAATTTTCAGATACTTTTATTAAGTCATCAGCAATTTTTCCAGAAATAGTATTTGCTTTCAAAATATCTTCAGCAAGTATGTTAAATCCTCCTCTAATACCATTACTTATATTACTAAATTTTTTTGACAACTTACCTCTAACTTGATCTTGAAAATTATTACGCATTACATCAATTGCTTTAGATGTTGCTATTGAAGTTGTGTAGTATTCGTTATGTAGCCCTTGAGCAAATGTAGTTCTATAAAGTTTTCCTTGATTTATCTCTTTGATTGCATTTCGTGTTTCCCTCATAATAACCTCGGTTTGATCCAAAAGATCATTAATAACCCAAGCCAATTGTTCACTTGGTGAACTGCTATTTGTTACAATTATACGATATGAAAGTTCCCCATTGGCTGCTTTTTTGCTAACTTCAAGAACTTCCTGTAAGATTTCATCTTCTCTTTCATCTTTTTTTGATACAGGTATAAAAAGTGTAATAATTGCAAATAAAAATATACCAGCTCCAAAAAGATAATTTTCCAAAGTTATAAAGTAGAGTGAAATAACAATACAAAGTGAAAACAAAAGAGCATAATCTAACTGTTTAAATTTATTGACTATCATGCGGCTATTCCAAGCTGTAAATCATGTATAAAATTATCATAAGTTGTTTTATTGTTTTGCAAATATTTATTTAACAATTTTTCAGATGCATTTATCCCGCCATTTTTTTCTGCATTATTTAGTAATTTGTAAACCTTAGTGATTTCTTCAATCGCTTGTCTGCCTGGTTTTCTTCTAAAAGAGGTATATCCTAAAATATTGCCTCTACTATCTAAATCAGCAGTAATATATGCAAATACCCAGTAGTAACTGCCATCTTTACTGAGGTTTTTGATAAAACCAAAAAACTCTTTTTCCTCTTTTATAGTATCCCAAGCAAGTTTAAATGCGATTTTTGGCATATCTGGATGCCTAATAAGATTGTGGTTTGCTCCTATTATCTCCTCAGTTTTATATCCTGACATCTGTACAAATATCCTGTTGGCATATGTAATCACACCTTTAGTATCTGTTTTTGAAACGATAAAATCGTTTTCATTCATCACTCTTTCATCATTTGTGATTGTTTTTGGCGCATCATTTTTTGTAAGTTTCTTATGTTTAATTGACATTGTGACTCCTTATATTAATATCAAGTATCGACAATTTGGTAATTTTATTTAAATAAAGCATACGAGTTGGAACTATATAACAAGATTTGTTACAATGTTTTAATTAAATTTATTATCACGCAGAGCGTAGAAGTAAGTATAGTTTTAAGGAGTAATACAATTTTCTATCACCATATAGCCATCATTGGCTCCCCTTTATCTCCCCTTACTTACGAATATGATAAAAGCATCAAAATCGGCACACTTGTAGAGGTGAATCTTAGAAATAAATTAGTTCGTGGAGTTATTTATTCACATTGTGAAAAACCTAAGTTTTTATGTGAAAAAGTCAAAACTATCTTAGATTTGTCCTTTGATGATAAATATATGAAAATAATTAATTTTTTAAGTCAATATTACTCTTGCTCTTTTGGGGATGCTACTAAACTTTTTATCCCTTTTAAAGATGTAGTTGCTAAGTGTGAGCAAAATTTAGAGATAGATATCACTCTCTCATTTGAGCAACAAAAAGCTTATGATTTTATACTCTCAAACCAAACAACTCTTCTTTTTGGAGATACAGGAAGTGGTAAAACTGAGATATATATGAAGCTTTTTCAAAAGATGATAAATAGTGGAAAAACTGCTATCTTTTTGATGCCAGAAATCTCACTCACTCCTCAGATGCAAAAGAGGCTTAAAAATCATTTTGGTTCTTTGGTAGCTATTTGGCACTCTAAAGTTACAAAAAAGAGAAAAGAACAGATACTTAGTGGGATCGAGAATGGAGAGATTAAGATAGTCGCAGGAGCTAGGTCGTCGCTTTTTTTACCTCTAAGAGATATTGGTTTGATTGTGGTTGATGAAGAGCATGATGATAGCTATAAAGCAGCAAATAGACCTAGATATCATGCTAGGGATGCTTCTATATATATAGGAGGGGTTTTAGGGGCTAAGGTTCTTTTAGGCTCTGCTACTCCCTCTTTGACCTCTTATCATAAGTTTCCACATTTTAGACTCAAAGGGACTTTTTTTGAGGGGTCTAAAAAGATTCATTTTGTTGATGATAAAGAGGATATTGACCCTAGCATCTATGAAAAGTTAGGTACAGTTTTAAGAGAAAATCATCAAGCTATAATCTTTTTGCCAACACGAGCAAATTATAAGTATCTTACATGTAAAGCTTGTGGAAAGTTTGTAGAGTGTCCATTTTGTTCTGTTGGAATGAGCATACATTTAGCAAAAAATGCTCTAAGATGCCACTACTGCAACTATCTTGAACGCATCCCAAA
Source organism: Campylobacterales bacterium (assembly GCA_027066435.1). Taxonomy (GTDB): domain Bacteria; phylum Campylobacterota; class Campylobacteria; order Campylobacterales; family QNZT01; genus SZUA-1433. The sequence goes on along the minus strand of JAMONX010000039.1, from coordinate 11,202 downwards.
AGAGTGTCCTAGTTGCAAGAGTGAATCTCTAAAAAGTAGTCGAATCGGCACAGCACAAGTTAGGGCAGAGTTATCAGATATGTTTCAAGAAAAAGTTTTTAAAAAGTTTGATAGAGATGAGATCACAACAGAGACAAAACTAAAAGCTACACTGAAAAGTTTTAATGATAAAGAAATAGATGTTTTAGTCGGTACTCAGATGCTTAGTAAGGGTCATGATTATCACGACATAAAACTTGTTGTTATCTTAGGGATAGATACCGTGCTAGCGATGGCAGATTTTAGAGCTAGAGAGAGGGCTCTTAGCCTTTTGCTTCAAGTAGCTGGACGAGCTGGACGAAAAGGGGAGGGCAAAGTTATAATCCAAACAAATAATAGAGAGTTTTTTGAACACTATTTGGATGATTATGAGCTATTTTTAAAAGATGAGTTAGAGTATCGAAAAGATATATATCCTCCTTATAAAAAATTGATGAAATTTTTGATAAGCCACAAAGATAAACAAAAAGCGAGAGAGAAACTAGAAAAAATACAACTGCTTTTACAAGATTCAACGGATGTAGAAGTGGTAGGTTTTGGTGAAGCTCCAATTGCTAGAATTGCTTCAAAGTTTAGATTTGTTGTACTTCTTCGTTCCTCTTCTGTGAAGGCACTTTTGCAATTAGCTCAAAAATGTAAGATGCAAGATGTGGAGATAGATATCGATCCAGTATCGTTTGCTTGAATATTTTGATATAATGTAAACTAAAAAGGCAGTTTAATGATTTTAGAAATAAAGGTTAATGATAATTATCAAGAACAGCTTCTAAATATTTTGGAAAATTTAAAAGGTGTTATGATTGAGACAATTTCAAAGAAAGAAATTGTAGATGATTTAGGTTTTTTAACTACTGAGATAGAGAAAGGATTAAATTCAGGAGTGAGTAGTATAACTCATGATGAACTTTTTAAAAAATTAAAAGTTAAATATGCTTAACATAGAATATTCTAATAAATCAGAGATAGATTTGGAAGATATATTAGACTTTATTGCTGAGGATAGTGTGCTTATAGCTCTATCTTATTTAGAAAAAATGCAAAAAAGTATAGAACTAATCTCTGAAAATCCAAATATTGGTTTACCTTGTAAGAATAAACATATTAAATTGGAGTGTCGTATATTGATTTTTGAAGCGTATCTTATCTTTTATAAAGTTTTGAAAGAATCTATCCTAATTATAAGAATTTTACATAGCAGTGTCAATTATAAAAAGATTTTAGTATAATCCCCTCATGTTTAAAAGATACCCAACCAAAAAAATTTTCGTAGGTGATGTGGCAGTTGGTGGAGATGCTCCTATCTCTGTTCAGTCGATGACCTTTTCTAAAACTGAAGATGTTGAAGCTACAGTAGAACAGATAAAAAGGCTCCATTTTGCAGGATGTGACATCGTTCGTGTAGCGGTTCCTGATAATGCGGCAGCAAGAGCATTGAAGGAGATTAAGTCTAAGATATCTATGCCTTTGATTGCAGATATCCATTTTAATCATAAATTGGCTTTGATTGCAAGTGAGAGTGTGGATTGCATCCGTATCAATCCTGGAAATATTGGAGATAAGAGAAAAGTTGCTGAGGTTGTAAAAGCTTGTAAAGAGAGAGCTATTCCTATTCGTATTGGAGTAAACAGTGGGAGTTTGGAAGAGCAGTTTGAAAACAAGTATGGTCAGAGTGCAAAAGGTATGGTTGAGTCAGCTCTATATAATATAAAATATCTTGAAGATTTGGGTTTTGAAGATATCAAAATCTCTCTAAAAGCAAGTGATGTTCAGCGGACAGTAGAAGCATATAGGATTCTTCGTCCGCTTTGTGATTATCCGTTTCATTTGGGTGTTACAGAGGCTGGTACGCTGTTTCACTCTACTATCAAATCTTCTATTGCTCTTGGTTCACTTTTGCTTGATGGGATTGGAGATACTATGCGGATCTCTATCACTGGGGAGCTTGAAAAAGAGATAGAGGTAGCAAAGGCGATTTTAAAAGATTCAGGGCTTGTAAAAGATGGAGTAAATATCATATCTTGTCCAACTTGTGGTCGGCTAGAGGCTGATTTGGTAAAGGCAGTTTCTGAGGTGGAAGAGAGGACTAAGCATATAAAAACTCCGCTTGATATATCTGTTATGGGATGTGTTGTAAATGCTATTGGAGAGGCTAAAAGTGCTGATGTGGCTATTGCATTTGGCAAAGGGAGTGGGCTTATTATGAGAAAAGGTGAAATAGTGGCAAGACTTGATGAAAAAAATCTTGTAGATAGGTTTATAAAAGAGGTAGAGAAAGCAGCAAATGAGTGAAAATAATTTACACAATTTAAATATAGAGAGAGCAGTTTTAAGCTCAATTCTTTTTGACCCTGCAATGTATGAAGAAGTTGCAGCAAAAGTGAAGCCAAGGGATTTTTATCTCCCTTTTCATCAGCATATTTTTGAAGCTATGGAAGCGTTAGAGCGAGAAGATCAGCCAATTGATGAAGAGTTTTTACAGAAAAAGTTGCTTCAAAATGATAAATTTAATGAAGACTCTTTTTTAGAGATTATAGCTTCAAGCCCTCTCTCAAATAGTGTAGCTTATATAGCTGAGATAAAAGAGAAATCTATAAAAAGAGAGCTTGTAAGGCTTACAACCAAGATAAAAGAGGTTGCAGTTGATCAAGATTTGCCAAGTGATGATGTTTTGGATGTTATTCAAAAAAAGCTTTATGAGATTTCATTAGATGCAACGACTAAAGAGTTTCGTGACTCTCCAGAGATGGTTACTGCGACTATCGCTCACATTCATGAGATGAAAAAAAGAGGCAATGATGGAATTATTGGAGTTGATACTGGATTTAGAGAGTTAAATGAGCATACGGCAGGTTTTACAGAAGGACAGCTTATCATCGTGGCGGCTCGTCCTGCTATGGGAAAAACTTCTTTGGTTTTAAATATGGCTCAAAAAGCTTTGGATGATGGTAGAGGTGTTGCTATATTTTCGTTAGAGATGCCTGCTGAAGAGCTTATGACTAGGATGCTAAGTGCTAAGACTTCTATACCGTTACAGAGTTTAAAAGTAGGGGATATGAGTGATGAAGAGTGGTCAAATCTTACTCGTGCATCTGATGAGATTTCAAAACAAAAACTATTTGTAGATGATGATAGTTTGATAAATATCAATCAGATGCGAAGTAAACTTAGAAAACTAAAGATGCAACATCCTGAAATATCTATGATGATTGTAGATTATCTTCAACTTATGAATGGAACAAGTGGTAAAGATAGACACTTGGAAGTTTCTGAAATCAGTCGTGGATTAAAACTTTTGGCAAGAGAACTTAATATGCCTATAATTGCACTTTCACAGCTTAACCGTGGTGTTGAGAGTCGTCATGATAAAAGACCGATGTTAAGTGATATAAGAGAGTCTGGAAGTATAGAACAAGATGCAGATATCATTTTGTTTGTCTACCGGGATGATATTTATAGAATTCGTGAAGAGAAAGAGAAAGAGAAAAGAGCAAAAGCAGAGGGGCAAGAGTATAAGAGTACATTTTTTGAAAAACCAGAGGAAGATGCAGAGCTTATAATAGGTAAAAATAGAAGTGGTCCTGTTGGGGTTGCAAATATAGTTTTTCAAAAACGATTTACAAGATTTGTAGATAAAGGGAGCATCCCTGTTGAAATTGTTTTTGAAAATGCTGATGACAATGCAAGAAATTCAAGTATCGATATACCAGAGCTTTGAGATTGAGATGTGTATGGTAAAAATGAGGGGATATTTACACTAGAGCTTTTTGAGTCTAAAAAAGAGATTTTTATATTTTCACTTTTGATGATTGTTATCTTCTCTTTTAACCTTTATCAAAAATATAATCAATTTTTAGAGATTAAAACTTCAAAGTTTTATAACACAGATGCAAAGATTTTAAAACAGTATCAAAAGATTAGCAAAACTGGCAAAACTTATCATGTATTAAAGATTAAATCAGATGATGGATATAGTTTTTTTACAACAAATTATGGAGATTTAAAAGATATAAATGGGCGAGAAATTTCTATTGGATTTATCACTGATAAAATTGATTTTAGATCATTTTTAAGTGGTTTTTATGCTCCTTCTTATGATATAAGATTGCATGAATATAGAGAAAGTTTTAGAGATAAGATAAACTCATATATAACAAACCAACACGAAAATCCAAAAATGAAAGAGCTTTTCTCAGCACTTTTTTTAGCTGAACCCATCTCAAAAGATTTAAGAGAGGATGTCTCATATCTTGGAATCTCGCATCTTATTGCCATCAGTGGGTTTCATTTAGGGGTTCTTTTTGGGATTTTGTTTTTTCTATTTCGTTATATCTATATCTATTTTCAAAATTTATATTTTCCTTATAGAAATATCAAGTTTGATTTGACTATTTTGATACTTGCTCTTCTTTTTGCTTATATGGCTCTTATTGGTTTTGTACCTTCTGTTGTGAGGGCATTTGTGATGATGGCTTTTGGATTTTTTCTCTTTCATCGCTCTTTTAAGATTATCTCATTTGAGGTTCTTTTTGTTACTATTTTGTTTATATTGGCTATTTTGCCAAACTTTCTCTTTTCTATCGGTTTTTGGTTTTCTATAAGTGGAGTATTTTATATCTATCTCTTTTTGAAGCACTTTTCGCATCTAAAAAATTGGCAAATATTTTTACTTTTGAACTTTTGGGTATATATTGCGATGATACCTGTAGTTCATTATATATTTACTACTTTTTCACTTCATCAGCTTTTTTCGCCATTTTTGACTATGGCATTTTCTATCTTTTATCCTTTGGAGATGTTTCTTCATGCTGTTGGTTTGGGGGATTTGTTGGACTCTTTTATTTTAAAACTTTTTTCAGGTAAAGATGAGGTTTATGAGCTTAAAACTCCTCTTTGGTTTTTACTCATCTATCTCTTTGCTTCTATCGTCTGTATATTTCAAAAAAGCTTCATTTATGTGATTTTGGGAATGAATTTTCTTTTTTTGGCTTACATTTAAATTATAACAAAGTTTTGCCCCAAAAAGAAAAATAATCCATGAGAGGTAAATCCAAATCAAAAAGAGCATAATTGTGCTAAAAGAGCCGTAAATTGTGGTGTAAGTTTTATTAATTGTCACATAAAATACAAAAATTGTTTTAGAGCTATACCATATACTAGATGCAAGAAGGGAACTTAAAAAGGCACTTTTAAAATAAACTTTATCATTTGGGGAGATGATATAGATGATAAAAAATAGTGCCCAAATAATTAAATAAGATGAGATAGTCAGGGTATCAATCCAGCCTGTATATTGGTAGCTTTTTAAAAGTAAGTTAGTTTTTACGGATAAAAATATTGAAACTATCAACCCTAAAGGAATAAATATGGTTAAAACAAGGTAGATAGAGATGGAGTGAAGAAAATCTCTAGGTTTTTTTTTAAATATTTTATTTATAACATACTCAAAATCATCAAAAAACATGATAGATACATATAAGACAAATATTACACCAATAAAACCTAGACTTGCAGTATTGCTTAAAAATTTTTCTATATTTTCAAAAACTATATCATGATGAACTGGCATAAGTGATGAGAATATAAAATCAGTTAAGCCTTGATAATATTCGACAAATATTGGAAGTTGTGTAAAAATATAAAGAGAAATAAGCAGTATAGGAATTAGTGCCAAGATAGTATGAAAACTTAAAGAAGAGGCATAATGAAGTAGTTTATGATCCCATAAAAAGTTTTTTAATGATCTTTTTAAAGGATCCCTGCTTCTTTTCATAATCCCATTTTGCCAGGATTTAAAATATTATTTGGATCAAAAGCCTTTTTTATCTCTTTAAAAAGTTGAAGTTCAGCTTTGTTAAATGCGATATCCATAAACGGAGCTTTACTTAAACCTATACCATGTTCACCACTAAGAGTTCCGCCCATATCAACAATAAGTTTAAATATCTCCTCTATGGCACAATGACCATCTTCTAGCTCTTTTTTATTGCTCCCATCAACCATAACATTTACATGGATATTTCCATCTCCTGCATGTCCAAAACAGGGAACTGAAAAACCATATTTTTCACCAATTTTGTATATCTCTCTTAATGCATCTGGAAGCTTGCTTCTTGGTACTGAAATATCTTCATTTAGTTTTTTGCTTCCATATATAGTTACACATTGTGATACATTTTTTCTCGCATTCCAAATCTCTTTTCTCTCATCTTCGCTTTTTGAAACTTTAAAATCATTTGCCCCATTTTCTTTAAATGACTCTTCTAGTATCTTGGTTTGAAACTCTATCTCCTCTTTTACATTTCCATCAATATCGCCTATTAGAAGTGCTCCAGCATTTTCTGGAAGATTTATGCCAAGTTTTTCTTTTATAGCTTTTATCGACAGTGCATCTATAAACTCCATCGCAACTGGGTTTGCACCAAGAGAGAGGGATTTAAAAACAGCATTCATAGCATTGTCAACACTCGGAAAAACTGCCATATATGAAGAGGCAAATTTTGGTTTTGGGAGTAGTTTTAAAGTTATTTCAGTGATAACTGCTAAAGTTCCTTCACTTGCTGTTAAGATTCCTGCTATGTTGTATCCTGCTACATCTTTTATAGTCCTTTTACCAGCTCTTATAATCTCTCCATTTGCTAAAACTGCACGAAGAGCCATCACATAATCTTTTGTTATGCCATATTTTGCAGCCCTCATTCCACCTGCATTTTCGCTTACATTCCCGCCAAGTGTAGAGTAGTTTTCGCTCGCTGGATCTGGAGGATAGAAGAGTCCTAACTCTTCAACATGTTTTTGAAGAGTCATATTTATTACTCCTGGTTGCACAATTGCTAACATATTGTCCATATCAATTTCTAGTATTTTATTCATATGTTTTTCAAAAGCTAAGACTATGCCTCCATTTATTGGAAGTGCACCTCCTGTAAATCCACTCCCAGCACCCCTTGGGGTGATTAAAATTTTATGTTCGTTACAATATCTTAATATTTTACTCACCTCCTCTTCATCTCTTGGAAATAAAACGCAGTCAGGCTCAAATCTCTCCCTAGTTGCATCATAAGAGTAGGCTATCATGTGTGCTTTATCATCATAGATATTTCCATCACCTACGATATCTTTAAATACTTTGAAATGTTTTTTATCTATCATAATTTATAGTCCTAAAAGATTTTTATAGTATGAGTGATACTCTTTTATTGCATCTCCACCCATAACCCCAAACATTCTGCCTTTTATCTCTTTTAGTTGGTTATAAAATGGAACTTTAGCTTTTTCATCAGTTGTTTTTCCCATCTCTATTTTGTGTAAGATTTTAAAACTATTACAATCTACAAAATATCCTCTATCTTCAATAACAAAAAATAGTAGTGCAAAATCACTATTTCTGCACTCATCTCTAAAGTCACTTTTTTCAGGCTTTGGTGTGAAATCAATAGATAATCTTGAAGCAAAGATATCAGGATGTATCCAATCAATAAGATCAAACTTTTCTTTTACATAATTAAATGTTTTTTTATCAGGTGTGATGGCTAAAGCTCTCTCATAAAGATAGTTTAAAATTACTTTATCACCCTCTTTGGGAGTAATTTTATATGATGGAAGTGCATCTTGAATAGGTCCACTAAAACTTTTATATTTTAAAATTGCAAAATTATCTTTTTTATCTATAACAGTTACTTTTGCCACAATTGTTTGGTGATTTTCATCAAAAGAGTGAATAACTATACCACTTGAACCAATTTGAAAATCTTTACTATCATTGATGTAAAGATACCCTTTATCTGTCTTATTGATTGTTGCTTGATGAGGATGCAGGTTTATATCTGCATTAAGAATTGTGAGTAAAAGAGTAAAAATAAGTGTAAAAATTTTTAACATTTATGACCTTTAGTAGTTTGAGATGATTATACAATAAATATTCTGTATAATTGTTCTTTATTTTTTACTTTAGGGTTAGTGTTTGAAACTTATAAAATTACTATTTATATTGATGTTTGGTGTAAAGTCTCTTTTGGCTTATGAGCTTTATGATAATAGAGTTGAGGATAAGATTTGGAAGAGTGGTGAGACACTTTTGGCTTTTTTGCAAGAAAATATGCTTCCTTTAAGGCTATATTATGATTTGGATTCAGAAGATGAGAAGTTAGCTGAAGATATCAGAAGTGGCACAATTTGTAATATTTTAAGAGATGAGAATTATGAAGTTTTACAAGCTTTGATACCTCTAAATGAAGAGCTTCAACTCCATATAGTTAGAGATGACAATCAAAGTTATTCTATGAGTGTTGATCCTATTTTATACCAAACAAAACAGGAGAGACTTTTAATATCTTTTGATGATATATTCTCAAAGGATATTTTAAATAAAACTGGAAATTTTCCTCTTGCAGTTGAGCTTGAACAGATGTTTAAAAACAGTATAGATTTTACAAAGTTAAAATTAGGTGATAAATTGGTTGTTTTTTATACAAAAAAGATGCGACTTGGACGATTTTATGGCACACAAGAGATTCAAGCTGCTATGTATGAAAATAGATTTAAGAAGTATTATCTTTTTGCAAATGAAGATGGAGCCTATTATGATGACAAAGCAAAAGCAACTGATACAAACTCTTTTATGGTTCCTTGTAAATATCGTCGTATTTCATCTCGTTTTACTAAAAAAAGATGGCATCCAATTTTAAAAAAATATCGAGCTCATCATGGTATAGATTATGCTGGTCCAAGTGGAACTCCTATCAAAGCTGCATATAGAGGTAAGGTTATATTTATGGGAACTAAAGGAGGTTATGGCAAAACTGTTATCATAAGACATCCTAATGGATATAAAACTCTCTATGCACATTTGAGTAAATTTAATAATAGAGTTCGTGGAAAAACTGTAAAAAAAGGAGCTTTAATAGCATATCTTGGAAATAGTGGAAGAAGTACAGGTCCGCACCTTCATTTTGGTTTGAGTCTGAATGATAGATGGATAAATCCAGAACGCAAAATTGTTTTTAAAAATGGCTTATCAGGAGCTAAAAGAAAAGAATTTATGAAAGTAGTTAAAGAGTATAAAGGTAAAATAGAAGAACTATTGCAAGAGGGGATATAATGGCTATAGATAATAAAGATATAGAAAGTTTTATAGAGACTATAGAAGAGTTTCTAAAAGACCCTGATCATTCTACTTATTCTGATAATGAAATTGCAAAAACCTTGAAAAACATTGCTAAATATGATGAGACTCTTTTTCTGGAGTATTTAAAGAAAATTCCAAATGAACATCTCGGAGATATTGCACTAGAGTTTCCAGAAAAACATCTTAGAAACTTTATAGACCATCTTCATCAAGATGACTTAATCGAAGTTGTAGAAGAGTTAGATAGTGATGATGCAACTGATCTTTTACAAGATATCGAAGATATTGATAAAGATAAAGCTGATGAAATTTTAGCAGCTCTTGATAAAGAAGATCAAGAGGGAATTAAAAAACTTAAAAAATATGATGAACAGAGTGCTGGTGCCATCATGCAAACTGAGCTTTTTAGTGCAAGTTATGATGAAGTTATACAAGATTCAATTAATAGGCTTAAAATTGCCAAAAAAGATGGTAAACTTACAAATATTCATCAAGTTTTTATTACAGATTCATTTAATAAACTGATGTTTGCTATCTCTTTGGAAGACCTTTTGATTTTTGATTTTTCAAAAACTTATAAAGAGGCACTCTCAGATAGAAAAGAGGATTTTAAGCCTAGATATATTCGAGATACCGATAAGCTTGAAGATGTAGCAAATCAATTTCAAGACCATGATCTTTTTGTTGTGCCGATTGTTGGTCGAAATGGAGAGTTAATAGGTCGAATCACCTCCGATGATATATATGATTATATGCAAGAGAGTGCAACGGAGCAGATTTATAACTTAGCTGGAGTTGATGATGAGGCTGAGGAAGAGGAGAATTTTTTTGAATCTGCTAAAAAGAGGGGGTCTTGGCTCTTTTTAAACCTCATAACTGCAATTGCTGCTTCACTTGTTATACAAATGTTTGATCAAACGATACAAGCTTTTGTAGCCTTGGCGATTTTGATGCCAATAGTCGCATCTATGGGAGGAAATGCTGGAACACAAACTCTAACAGTTACAGTTAGACGGTTAGCACTTGGTGATATTGAGCTGGAAAATGCTAAAGATACTATAAAAAGAGAGGTTTTACTTTCACTTTTAAATGGTTTTGTATTTGCAGTAATATTAGGTGTTATCTCATACTTTTGGTTTGGAGAACATCTTTTAGGTTGGATAATAGCGGCTTCTATGGTGATAAATATATTGACCGCTGGTTTCTTTGGTGCTTTTATACCGTTAATGCTAAAAAGGTTAAATATTGATCCCGCTGTTGGAAGTACAGTTCTTTTGACAACTGTTACTGATGTTGTAGGCTTTTTTAGCTTTTTAGGATTAGCTTCTTGGATACTTATAAAATGATAAAAATAATAAAACTAGGACCAAATGAAAATCCACAGTATGTAAAATCTCAAAAGTTAATATTTGAGAGAAATGGAGTTTTAAGGGATTGGGAAGTAGTAGATACATACGATAGTGTCGCTATACTTTTGTACCACAAAGATAGAGAATCATTTGTTTTAGTAAAACAGTTTAGACCTGCTATTTATCTAAAAAATGGTGATGGTATGACGATTGAGCTTTGTGCTGGACTCGTTGACAAAGATAAGCCGTTAAAGCAGATTGCAAAAGAAGAGATTTATGAAGAGTGTGGGTACGATGTGCCTTTGGAAAAAATAGAAAAAATTACCTCTTTTCATACTGCCGTTGGATTTGCAGGAGGTAAGCAGACACTTTATTTTGCATCTGTTGATGAAAGTATTCGTATTAATGATGGTGGGGGATTAGAAGAAGAGGATATAGAAGTTATTTATCTTCCCAAAAGTGAAGCAAAAACTTTTATAAAAGATGAAAGTATTATAAAAACACCAGGTTTGATGTACTCCTTTTTGTGGTTTTTTGAGCATTATAAATAAAACTATTTAAATAGTTGACTTTTAGAAAATCTAAACTTAATAAAGAAAACATTATAATCAATAAAATTAATAATGATGGAGAGTGTTAAATGTATAAGTATTCTTTAGTTTTACTAGCAGCATCTGCTGTTTTGTTTAG
>JAMONX010000038.1 GCA_027066435.1 Campylobacterales bacterium | reverse complement strand
CCCAATAATTAAAAATAACTTCTTCATAAATTTTCCCCTATACTTTTTTTATATCACGAACTCTGATACTTAACTCTTTTAACTGCTCATTATCTACAGGTGAAGGAGCTTTTGTCAACATGCATTGTGCTCTTTGTGTCTTTGGAAATGCGATAACATCTCTAATACTACTACTTTTTGTAAGTAACATTATAAGTCTATCTAAACCAAATGCAAGTCCAGCGTGAGGAGGTGCACCATACTGTAAAGCTTCCACAAGAAAACCAAACTTCTCTTGTGCCTCTTCATCTGAAATACCAAGCAGTCTTAACACTTCATTTTGAATTTCAGGTCTATGTATACGGACACTTCCGCCACCTAGTTCTGTACCATTTAAGACTATATCATAAGCTATGGACTCTATCTCTTCGATATGCTCACAATCTAAATCTTTAGGCATTGTAAATGGATGGTGTAGTGCTTTTACTCTTCCATCTTCTACCTCAAACATAGGAAAATCAACAACCCAAACAAACTCAAAAACATCAGAAGGAACTATATCCATAAGTTCAGCCAAATAGATCCTAAATCTACCCATATAATCAAGTACAAGCTTTTTATCTCCAGCTCCAAAGAAGATAGCATCTCCAACTTTTAAATCAGCTCTTTTTACAATTTCTTCTAAATCTGCTTCAGAAAAAAACTTTGTCAAAGGTCCTTTTAAACCATCCTCTTTCATCTGAAAATACCCAAGCCCACTAGCTCCAAACTTTCTCACATAATCTTCAAAACCTTTCATCTGTCGTTTTGAGAAGATGTTGTCTCCATCTGGTACTTTTAAGGCTTTTATACGGTTGTGATGCTTATTTTTTGCGATGTTTGAAAAGATTTCATTCTCACATCTCTCAAAAATATCGATAACATCAACCATAGCTAAGTCATATCTCAAATCTGGCTTATCACTTCCGTACTTCTCCATAGCATCTTTGTAAGTTATACGATTAAAAGGAGCTTGGATGCTGTGGCCACAAGCTTTAAAAACTGCCTCCAATAAATCCTCAGCAACTTTTATAACATCTTCTTGTCCTGCAAAACTCATCTCAAAATCTATCTGAGTAAACTCAGGCTGACGATCAGCTCTTAAATCTTCATCTCTAAAACATTTTGCAATCTGAAAATACTTATCAAACCCTGCCACCATCAAAAGCTGCTTAAAAAGCTGAGGAGATTGAGGAAGTGCATAAAACTCCCCACCGTGAACACGACTAGGCACAAGATAATCTCTAGCTCCTTCTGGAGTTGACTTTGTAAGTACAGGTGTCTCAACCTCTAAAAAGCCATTTGCATCTAGTATGTTTCTAGCGGCAATCGTGGCTTTGCTTCTTAGACGAAAAATCTCATAAGATGCTGGTTTTCTAAGATCTAAATAGCGATACTTTAATCTTATCTCTTCTCCAACTTTTTCATCATTTATGACAAATGGCAAAGCTGTACTTTTACTCTCAATGATAAGCTCACTAACAACAACTTCAATCTTTCCAGTATCTAAGTTTGGATTTTCAAGCCCTTCACCTCTAGCTCTAACTTTTCCTTTAGCAATAAGCACAAACTCATCTCTAACTATCGTCGCATTTTTGTGAGCATCTTTGCTATCAGCTGGATCACACACCAACTGAACCAAACCAGAGTTATCTCGAAGATCAACAAAAATAACCCCACCGTGATCTCTATAACTATTTGCCCAACCACAAAGAGTCACCTCTTTGTCAATATCACTCTCACTAAGCTTTCCACAGTAATTACTTCTCAAATTATTTATCCTAATTAGTTTATAAAATTTTGAGATTATATCGAAAATGTTCTAATTATTTTCAATTATCAAAAATTTTTACTTGAAACCTCCTCATATATCTAATGGGCTAACAATCTTTGCTTTGTTCATTTCAGCCACAACATGAGTATAAATCATCGTAGTTTCCACACTTTTGTGCCCCAATAACTCTTGAATACTTCTAAGGTCTATTCCAGCTTGTAAAAGATGTGTTGCATAAGAGTGGCGAAAAGTATGGGATGTAACTCTTTTGTGAAGTTTGGCTTTTTGAGATGCTTGTTTTATATTTCTGCCAAGAGTTTTTTCATGAATATGATGCCGTCTGATAATATCGCTTCTAGGATCTTTTGCAACATTTCTCATAGGAAATAGAAACTGCCATTTTGTTTCGCTTTTTGCATTTGGATACTTTCTCTCTAGTGCATAAGGCAGATAAACACTGCCATAACCATCTTTGATATCTTTTTGATGCAACTGCTCTACAAACTCTACTTGTACTAAAAGTCGCTGTTTTAAAACTAAAGGAAGTGGCAAAGTTCTATCTTTTAAACTTTTATTATCCCAAATATAGAGTTTATCAAATCCAAAATCAATATCTTTAACTCTAAGTCTCAAAGCTTCACTCATACGAAGACCACACCCATACATGATAGAGACTATAAGCTGATAAACTCCCGCAAGATTTTCCAAAACAGTTTTAACCTCTTGTTTTGTCATAACAACAGGTATATGTTTCCTCTCTCTAGCTCGTAAAGCCTGAATATTTTCATCCTTCAAATCAATACCTAAAACCTCAGTATAAAGAAACAATATAGCACTAAATGCTTGATTTTGTGTCGTCGGTGAAACTTTTTTCTCTACAGCAAGATATGTTAAAAAATCCTCAATCTGGACTTTTCCCATCTCAAGAGGATGCTTTTTGTTATGATAAAGTATATACCTCTTTATCCAACCTAAATATGATTTTTCTGTTTGATAACTATAATGTTTAAATCGTATCTTATCTCTCACAACTTCTAAAAGTTTTTTTTTCATAATACCTCCAAATACTAGAACACTTTGTCTTTTTTAACCAAAATATTCCCAATACCAGAACAAAATGTCCAGATATCGAAAGATTTCTGCTAAAAAGGATATTTAGTTTTGTCATATTTTATTAACTTTTTTAGAAAAAGTCAAATAATATTTCAAATTGAAATATTATTTGGTATGGACAGGACATTTTCATGTTTCTTAAATATTGATTTTAATGAATGTTTAAGATACAATGTTCTTGTATTAAATAGTTAAATGAAGCTTAATGCAGGAAAATACATCAAATTTTATTTCAATTTGAAATATTTAAACCAATTATGGCATAAAAATGTTAAAACTACAACATGTGTAGTATTTCTAAAAAACCA
>JAMONX010000037.1 GCA_027066435.1 Campylobacterales bacterium | reverse complement strand
AATAGTGCTTATTTTGATGGAGATGGAGATTATATCAAAGTTTTAAATGATCCAAAACTTCAAATCATAGGTGATTTTTCTGCCTCTATGTGGATTTATCCAGAACAGTTTTCACATGGAAGGCAACCATTGGTTTTTAAGCATTATGCCCATGAATTTGAAATTATCCTTGAGGATGGTGGAGCGATAAACTATTATCATGGTGATAATTTAGCTGAAGATATAACTATATTGCCGTATACGACTATATCAGAAAATACTTGGAATCACATTGTAATAACAAGAGATGATACAAATAAAATAATTAAATTGTTTATAAATGGATCTTTCATTGGTCAAGATTCTTATGAAAAAAATATAACAAGTGGTGATAAAGATTTGCATATTGGGTTTAGAGACGATGGTAGTAATTTTGCTTTTAAAGGAAAATTAGATGAATTAAAATTATACAATGTTACTTTAGCAGATAATCTAATTCAAGATATTTATAACAATGAAAATTCTCATAAAAATTATGATAGTTCACATCGCATGGTTATTGACTGTACAACTCCTTCTCTTCTAGCTGAGTATCGCTTTGATGAGTGTGACCGATATACTGGAAAAGTTGGAGAAATTATAGATAGACAAGGTAGAGATAATAATGGAACTATTGTAGGAGATGTTAATCTTAGTAAAGATGAAAAAAAGATAGGATATGCTTTAAGCCTTAATGGAGGTGCAGTAGATATAGACAATTTGGCAGTTACAAATGAAATATATAAAAAATATACAGTAATGTTTTGGATGTATTGGGATGGAGTGGGTAATGTTATGCCTTTTAGTTGGAGTTATTATGATTTGTATATAGCAAGTGGAAAATTTGGATTTAACTCAATTTCTGGTGATATATATGGCATAACTAGTACAGGCTTAGAAAATGGCTGGCATCATATATCGGCTGTCTTTACCAATGGAGATATTTATTCAAATAGATTGTATATAGATGGGGTAGAACAATCTTTATCACAACAATTAGGAACACCTAATACCCCAAGCTCTATCATTGTAACACCAGAGGCAAGAATTGGTGGCTGGAGAAGTAGTGGTTCAAATACTTATCGGTTTAAAAGTTATCTTGATGAATTTAAAATCTACAAGGGAGAGGTAAATGCAACAACGATTATGGATACTTATACTTTTGAAAATAGTATGACAAGAGATGTTGAATGTGTTATATTTAATGCTGTAAATAGGGCGGGAGGATGTTTTAATTGGAATAATAATATCACAACAAAAATTGCAGGAGATGATATAAATCTTACCATACTTGCATCAGATGAAAATGATAACAATACAAGTTTAGGAGATGTCAATGTTACAAAACTAGAGCTTTTGAGTTTTAATGATGTGGGATGCAGTACCCTTTATGATTCAACAGAGATTTGGAGTGGAAACCAAGAGGTAAATGGTAGCTCTTGTTTTAACCCTCCTTTGTTTACTCATAATAAAGCTATCAAATGTGCGAAAATTCGTATTTCAGGGATATTTGATGGTGTTTTTGCAGAATCAAATTCAACTGATACTTTCTCAATTCGCCCCGATAAGTTTAAACTTAAAGATATCTCGACAGGAAAATTACTAGCAGAAGGAAACTACACTTTTAAAGCAGAAGCTCTAAACAGTGATGGATCGACACTAACAGTTGATTTTAACACATCTGTTACACCTCAAAATCAAAAATATTTTAGAGATGGTAGTGATGGGTCAGTTATGTTTGGTACTTTTGTTTCGATTGCTGATTTTATATTTACAGATGGAGGTATTGCAGATACAACACTTAGCTTTAATAATGTTGGGAAGATAGGTTTAGAGTTAAATGATACTACTTGGGCTGAGGTTGATAGTGATGATACACCTTGGGAAGATAGGATGATTTATCTGGAGCATAATTTGACTTTTATACCAGATAGGTTTGAGATAAACTTTGCTTCAACCCCTTTGATGGATAACCATGGGAGAAGCTTTACATATTTTTCAAATGATCTTAACATGAGTGCTGATTTAAAAAATCTTTCATTTACAATCACGGCACTTGGGAAAAATGGTGGAGTTATGACAAATTATCAAACTCCTCAAACCACATACTTTTCAAATGATATAAATCTTTCGTTGCAATTAACAGTAGAGCAAAACCCTATTATTTCAGCCAAAATCATAAGCCAATCAGACTTTATTGCAGGGGTGAAAACTATCTCTTATGATGATAGAGCGTTTAATTTTGGTAGAGAATATAATGTCACAAAAAATTCTTTTTTTATGGATGGAATTGATAGTGATTTAAATATTTCTGTGTTTGATAAGGTAGATGCAAATGTAACAGGTAGCAAGATACAAACTTTTGATGGAAATGCCACTTTTTATTATGCAAGAGTAAGAAGTGAGGATATAAAAACTAGTGAAAACATGGTTTCGAGTAAAACTTTTGTGCAGATATATAGTTCTTCCCTTCTCTCAGGATTTCAAAGAGCAACTTCAAGCTGGTATATCAACAAAGAGGATGACTTTAGTATCATAGCTTTAACACCCAAAGATAAAAGAGTTATCTCTTCATCAAACAATATATATACATCTGCTACAAATCTTCAAGTGGCAAATGGTGGAAGCATCACTTATGATATAACAAACACACATGATAAATCATATAAAGCATATTATCATTTAGATGTCCCTGCATGGCTATGGTATAGTAGATATAGTGATTATGATGGTTCATCTGATTGTAGTGAACATCCCTGTTTTGAGTATATATTTGAATCAGAACAAAATGGTATTATTGGTATAAGAAGTGGTGATTTTAATGGTACTAGATTTGAAAATAATTTTAAATCAGGTGCTAAAAAAAGGGCTATAAAATTGATGAGGTGAATTATGGTATAATAGCTTATTGTGAGACACGGTAATTCGAGAGTATAAAAATAACTGTGTAAATCCAAAAAGCATATTTATCTGATATAGTAAATCAGATAGATTAACAAAGAAAGGTTTACACATGAGCATACTAAACACAGAAGAGTTAAAGAAACAAATAAGAGAGGGTACTTTTACCTCATTGGATGATGTTACAAATGAGTTTAAAAACATAGTGAACCTCTTTAAAGTTTTTTAAGAGAGTTCGGTAGGCTAAGAGCTTTGGCTCTTAGCTGATTAAAGTAACCGTTACATTTAACATCGCCTCATTTTATTCGATTTAGTTTTTATCTTGTTTTATG
>JAMONX010000036.1 GCA_027066435.1 Campylobacterales bacterium | reverse complement strand
TAGAGTATTATAATTTAGATATGATTTTATCAATAGGGTACAGAGTAGACTCTAAAGAAGCAACACAATTTAGAAAATGGGCAACATTAGTTCTAAAAAAATACCTAACAGACGGCTATGCCATAAATGAAAAAAAAGTAACACAAACTAAAGAGCTATTAAGTAACCTAAAACAGACTATAAACTTTTTATCTACAAAAGAGATAGGGCAAGAGAAAGAGATTTTGACACTACTTCATACCTACACTAAAACTCTAAGTTTGTTAGAGGGGTATGATAAAAGCTCTATAGAAGATTTTAGTGGAAAAAGTTCTGATTATGAACTTACTTATGATGAGGTAAAGGTTGTTTTAAAAGAAGTTAAATCTTCACTAATAAAAAAAGGTGAAGCAACAGAACTTTTTGCCAATGAAAAAGCAGACGAATTAGCCGGGATTGTAGGAAATCTATATCAGACATTTGGTGGAGATGAGCTTTATCCTGGCATAGAAGATAAGGCAAGTCATCTTCTGTATTTTATCATCAAAGATCATCCATTTAGCGATGGAAACAAGAGGAGTGCATCTTTTTTGTTTATCTATTTTTTAGATAAATGTAACTATCTATATAAAGAGAGTGGAGAAAAAAAGATAAATGAAAATGCACTTACAACACTTACTCTTTTAGTAGCTAGTAGTGATCCTAAAGAGAAAGATATACTTATAAAACTTATCAAGCATTTGTTGTTTGAATCGGAATAAAAAAAATGAAAATAAGGTTTTTGGATGCTTAACAACATCTTCTCAAACATTTACACCCAAATAGCTCTTGTTTTTGCTGCATTTGGTGGGCTTGTGTCAGATCAGATTGGTAGTGGGTATTTGGTTGTAATCTTGGTGGCTTTGGGGGTTATCGCTTATGCTGTTTATGATGAGATTAAAAACAAAAAGATATATGAGCAGAAAAATATCCCAATCCCGATAATTTTTAATATCTCAAATCCAGCAAACTCTAAAAATGCTCTCTCTTCACTCTTTGAGATTTTAAATAAAGAGTATCCAGACCATAAAAAGAACCTTAAAAAGTATTTTAATATCATTGAAAATGATTTAGTGTTTGAGTATGGAGGAGATATATTTGATGAGAAGAGATTTATTGATTTTCTAAAAATTACTAAACATGACATCAAAAAACTAGAGACACAAACACCACAAAATATCCACTTTCATATCGTATATATTGGACCTATTGCAAATGCTATTTTGGTAGGTACGATGCTAGGAACCGAAGGTATAACTCTCTATCAGTATAACAAATCATCAGATAGTTACAATATCGCTTTAGAGATAAAGGGTAGAGAGTATAAGGATCATATCAAAGAGTTTAAGATTATCAAAAAAGAGACCACAGGAGAGATAAAAGATAGTGTCACAGTAGCCATAGATTTAGCATCGCACAAGGTAGCCTTAGGAAGGCTTGATAGACCTATCGTACATCTACAAAGCACTATCGGAGCAACTATAAAAGACTCAAAAGATTTTATTCGTGCAAATCAAGAGATATATACTGTTATAAATGAATTGCAACAAAATACTTCGCATATAAGATTAGTTTACTCTATGCCAACAACTGTAGCTATACTTCTTGGCATGAGTGTTCAAAATTATTGGGATATTGAGGTTACTCAGTTTAGTGATGGAGAGTATAAGACGGTTATAAAGCATCTCAATGAGATAAAGTACTATTTTTAAGGAGAGCAAAATGATAATTTCCATCTTGGGTATGTCTGGAAAAGATAGAGAGAAGATAAATAAAACTACTGCCTACTATGATTGTGGAGCGTTGGGTAAAGAGAGTGGTGATTATCACAATGCTACGGATATGCTTCTTAAAAATTATAATGATACTTTTTACTTTCTTGGTACTCAAAAAGCGATAGATTTTCAAAAAGAGCTTTTGGAGTATAGAGAAGATAAAGTTGAGTTTATACCAATTGAAGATAATAGCCTTGATGATATATTTGAAAAAGTGTATGAGCTAATCTCAAAAGCAAAAAAAGAGAAGGTGATACTTGATATCACACATGGCTTTCGTCATCAGCCAATTTCTGCGATATTTTCAGCAACCTTGCACCGTTTCTTAAATGAGAGTAGTTTAAAAATTATCTTTGCAAAACAGATAGTTGAGTTTAAAGAATATGAGTATATTTTGCTAAATGAGTATATAGATATCACCCAGCTTTCACTTCTTCTAACAGGTTTTATAAGAACACTAAATTTTGTGGATAGTATAAAGATAGAGGGATTTGAGACACTTGCATTTTCTAACTTTTCAAAAGCACTTTTGTCAAATGATTTTTTAACATTAGAGAACTCTTATAAAAATCTCACCGCAACTATACAAAGAGCAAAAAGAGATAAGAGGTTTGATCATCTTAAAGAGTTGTTTGAAGAGATTGAAAAGACACTAAATGTTTTTAAAGAGATGCCCATCTATAAAAAATATCTTATTATCTCAAATTTAATGTTTGAAAAAAATTATATATTGCTCTCTTTGATATATCTATTTGAAGCGATAAGATTTTATTGTAAAGATTCATTTTTTAAAAAGAAGATTATTAATGATTATGCATGGAAAAACTTTGACTCTTATAAGCTAAGTCAAGATGTTATCAGCTTTATCACTCAAAAGGAGATAAAAAACTATAAGCCAAATTTTTATGATAAAACATTTAAAACTCTCTATCAAAATAATAGTAAACTTTTTGAAGAGATTACAAAAGAGTATATATCTCTTAAAAAACTAAGAAATAACCTAACCCATGTAAACTCAGAAAAACACTCTCCAGATATCAAAATAAAATTGCAAAAACAACTGCAATCTATAAGTAATATCATAGAAAAAGATATACTTAAAGAGCTGAAAAAGTGAGATATTAGTTTCCCAATATTAAAATATATTTAGCAGACACAATATGTCGCTTAAATCTCTTATACTACTCCCAATAAAAGAGGAGACACTCATGAGACAAAGAAATCTTCACAACCTTGCTATCATCAAAAGAGAGGCTAGGGGGAAAACGACAGTTATACCTTCTAAAAAGTTATATAAACGAAAACAAAAGCATCAAAAATGTCTGAAAAACTTTATATAGTCAGTCCTGAAAAACCAATTTTTACCTCCATTCTATAACAGAATTTAGAAAATCTAGTTTTTTACAATATTTTTTATAAACAAGAGAAGATAATAGTGTATGATAGAGTACTGAAATTGT
>JAMONX010000035.1 GCA_027066435.1 Campylobacterales bacterium | reverse complement strand
CACTCCATGATGTAGCTTTTAATGTTTCAATATCATCTAATGTAAATTCAGCAGGTTGATAAACTGCTTTTACAGCTTTTGTAGCTAAAAGTTTATGTCTCTCATCTAAAGGGATTTTACTTATATCCTCCCTTATACTTTTTAAAACTTCCTTCTTATAGCCTTTTGCCAAAAGCAGCTTAGTATTAAAAGATTTACAATAAAAAAACTCCTCTTTATTTGCAACAAAAAGCCTTAAAAAAGCAAAAAAATTAGGATTTATAGAAGTATGGTTTTGTAGATAACTTATCTCTCTTAAAAACATCTCAAAGCGTTTGGGATTGATAGAAGCTAAAAACTCCCAGTGCGGTGGTACAATTTTAAATTTTTCTTTAACTTCTTTGAGAATTTTTTCCATCTCTTTGGATATAGGTGGCTGATATAAAAACATATTAATTCCTTATTATTAGACTGGTCGGTCTATTGTAGAGAAATTTGACTTATATTTTAATATAATCCATAATATGCTTGGTATCTTTTAAAAATTGCTCTTTTGAAGAGTGATTGGGAGAGCGTGAAAGTGCACCCCAAGATGATATGATGATAAATTCTGCCAAAGATTTACTATCTTTTTCTATTATCTCTGCATTTTGTTTCCCTAAATCTAGTATCAAAGTTAAGTTATCGGTTAAAAAAACAAACTCATTATGACAAAGCTCAGTAATTTCATCATCTAATGTACCCATCTCAAACATCAGCTTATGAAGAGGACAACCATGTTTTACAAGCATCTCATTTTTACTAATTTTTTTAAAAAGATAATTTAAAATATCAACTGCTCTACTTGTTTCGTGTAGCTCTATGTAAAATGATTCTCTCACTTTAGGGATAAGTCTCTCTTTTACCATACCTAAAACCAACTCTTTTTTTGAAGAAAAATGGTGATACATAGAACCCTTTGGTACTTTTGCACTTTTAAGTATAGCAGCTGTGCTTGCACCAGAATAGCCATGTTTATAAACTTCAATAAATGTTGCATCTAAAAGTTTGTCACGATTTGTCATATTTTCTCTTTTTTTAAAATCACAACACCACTTTGCGGTATAAACAACTCTGCATTAAGTTCATTTGAAAGCCACTGAAATGTCTCTTTTGTAAAAAACCTCACATGGGTTAAATCTCTTTTGTAGTACCAGCTTTTAAATATCTCCAAATCAGGTCTAAATGCTGTCATTATACCTAAGCTTCCACCTGGATTTAGACAATTCCACAATTTTTTTATCTCTCCTATTGGATTATGCAAATGCTCAATTACTTCTGTTATTGTTATAAAATCATATGATTTCTCAAAAACTTTTTTATCATCATGGTAAAAGTAATCATAAATCTTCATCTCATATCCTAACTCTTGCATAATAACTGAAAGTGTAGGTCCAGGACCCGAACCAAAATCAAGTCCAATAGCGTTTGGCAAAAGATTTTTTCTTAAAGGTATTAAAAGTTTATTTAAAAAATCTATGTAGCCTTGATTTTGTGGTGAGTTTTGATGATTGTCATATTTTTCTTTTTCAGCTTCTTTTGAAATAAAGTATTTCATTGGAACATAAACTAAATCACAACACCTACAATGAATGTAGGTTCTAGCTTCCCCACTTGCATATAAAAAGGAATTACTACTTTGACATAATGGACAATTTTTTTTTATTACTTTTTTCATTATCTTAATAATAAGAAAAAAGTAGTAAAAAGTAACTTGAAGCCTAGTATTTATTTAAATTCTAGCTTCAAGTCTACATATGTTTACTTACCACACGCATTGTAATGACATGGTGGCTTAACAACCGTACAAGGTTCACGCACATATGCACAAGGATTTGACCGTACTGCTACAACTGCTGAGCCACAAGAAATTGATTTTCCTGGTGCAGTATATGATCTTGCCTCACCACCTGTGATTCCAGCTACAACACCAAGTCTAGCACCACCTATTGTTAAACCAGCATCAACACCAATAAGCATAGTATCAGCGTGTATCATGCCCGCAATTGCCATAGATGCAATAGTTGTTTTTACAAATAAATTCATTTTTATCTCCTATAAGAAAAAGTTAACATTGTCGTTACCGACTCTTAACAGATTTTTACCAAATCTGAACAGCATTCTCAAAGTCATATTTGAAGGATCCATCAGTGCCTATCTTTTACAAAATAGACAAAATATACTTACCCTTATAGTCTATGATACTCTTTCTTAATAAAAAAAATAATTGAGTCGTAAATGAAAGTTTTTTTTACCATATCTCTATCTATGTAACTTTATGAAACATTTTTAAGCCTTAAAAGTAAATAATATTATACTTGTTTACAATACATTGACTTAATGCTATTTATAGTTTTTCCCATATTTAAAAGAATCATATCTGCAGTTACAAGTGCTGCCATAGCCTCAGCAACGATAGAGCCTCTAATAGCCACACAAGGATCATGGCGACCTTTTAATGCACACTCTACTTCATTGTTATGGATATCTACACTTTGTTGAGTTTGAAATATAGAAGGGGTGGGTTTAAAATAGACTTTTATCTCTATCGCATCTCCGTTTGTGATGCCACCTAAAATTCCACCGCTGTGATTTGTTGTAAATCCATTTTCTCTTATTGAGTCATTATTTTGTGAGCCTAACATTTGTGAGCTATTTGCTCCCTCTCCTATCTCTACACCTTTTACAGCATTTATACTCATCATCGCATCTGCAATAAGTGAATCCATTTTATAGTAAATAGGTTCTCCTAGCCCAATAGGTGTATTTATAATTCTAACAAGCACAACACCACCGACAGAATCATGAAGATTCTTTGCTTTTAAAATTGCTTCTTTTTGAGCTTCTTCTTTGCTCTTGCATAAACTATAAATTTCACTATTTTTAGCAAACTCAAAATCTCTATCTTGTGCTTCTATCCCATCAATTGCCAACACTCCACTCTTAACCGTGATATCAAGCTCTTTTAACATCAATTTAGCAATGGCTCCAGCTGCTACTCTAGATGCAGTCTCCCTTGCACTACTTCTACCCCCACCTCTATAATCCCTTATGCCATATTTATGAAAATAGGTAAAATCCGCATGACCTGGTCTAAATATATCTTTGATATTTGAATAATCTTTACTTTTTTGATTTGTGTTAAAGATAACCATGGCGATAGGAGTTCCTGTACTTTTACCCTCAAATACACCGCTTAATATCTCTACTTTATCGCCCTCTTTTCTAGCTGTTGCAAACTCATTTTGTCCAGGTTTTCGTCTATCTAGCTCTTTTTGAATATAATCTTCATCTATGCAGAGTCCAGCTGGAACACCATCAACTATGCATCCAATAGCTTTTCCGTGAGACTCTCCAAATGTTGTGAAAACAAACCTTTTTCCAAAACTATTCAATTGCTTTCCTTTTCTAGCACCCCAATTGCCAATCTTGCTGCCTCTTGCTGTGCTATTTTTTTACTTTTACCTTTTGCTCTTGCTATGATTTTATCGTCAATTTGTACAACTATAATAAACTCTTTTTGATGGTCAGGGCCACTTGAACTCTCTACAATATATTTTGGTGTTTCACCAACTGTTGCTTGTGTAATTTCTTGCAAAGTTGTTTTATAATCTCTAAATATTGACTCTAAATCAATTTTGGGAAAGACTTCTAAGATTAATTTCAGTGAAATTTTTTTTGCAGTCTCCAAACCACATTCAAGATAAATTTCTCCAATAAGAGCTTCAAATGCATTTGACAAAATTGAAGCTTTCTCTCTCCCTTTATTATTTTCTTCAGCTATAGAAAGAGAGATATATTCACCAAGATTTATATGTTTTGCAACTTTTTCGAACCCTTTTTCATTTACGATTGAAGCTCTAAGTTTTGATAACTCACCTTCACAAACATCAGGAAATTTGTTAAAGAGATATTCACCAACTATCAAATCAAGTACAGCATCCCCTAAAAATTCTAATCTTTCATTGTTTTTATTTTGTTTATAGCTTTTATGCGTTAGTGCCTCGGTTAAAAGTTCAATATCTTTAAACCTATATCCCAAACACTCTTCTAGCTTTTTATATCTATCCATCAATGCATCCTCTCATTTTTTTGCAATTTTTCAGCCTCACCTCTGGCAATCATATCACACTTTTCATTTTCTTGGTGTCCAGCATGCCCTTTTACCCAAATAGCAAAAACTTTATGTTTTACAGAAACTGCTTTGTACTCTCTCCAAAGTTCTGGATTTTTTACCTTTTTAAAATCTTTTTTTATCCACCCCTCAAGCCATTCGTTAATACCCTTAACTACATAAGACGAATCACTAGTAACTGTTATAGAACAAGGTTCTTTTATAGCTTTTATTCCTTCTATAACTGCTTTTAATTCCATTTGATTATTTGTAGCTGGGTTTTGTCCCCCACATACAATCTTTTCATAAGCACCAAATTTCAAGATTGCACAATAGCCTCCAAACCCTGGATTTCCTAAAGATGAACCATCACTATACAAGTGAACCTGTTTCATATTGCCTCCTTGTAAGTATAGTTCCTATCTCTGCACCATTTATATTTTGACACTTTGGGCATCTATAAAAATATAATGGAAAAGCATTTTTGCACTCTTTGCAAGTATATCTAAATTCCATATCCGCACTATCATCATTTACTAGATGTAGTTTTATAAGGGTATTTAACTCAAATATATCACTTGCAGTTGCATCGTAGAGTTCACCTTTTGCAGAAAATATCTCGCAAAGTAGCTTATTATTTTCAATAAGCTCTTTGCTAAACCTATCTGAACGCATATCCCAAACTAAATCTATCACATTTTTAAAATCAAAATCTTTCAATATAATCGAGTGCATAGAGAGATTATTTAACTTTAAAAACTCAAATAGTTTTCGTTGCACTATCTTTTTATCAAGCCCTAAATCTATAAGCTTTTTTATCTTTCTTTTATCTTTTAGTGATTTATTGTGGATAATAGATAGTGTTTCAAAATAGAGTTTTTTCTCTTTTACTTCACTCCCTAGCTCTTCTAATACATTTAAAACATCAATAGCCTTATCATATTCTCGCAAATTTTCATAAATAACTATCAAATATGTAAGTGCTTCTTCATTTTTGGGAAAAAGCCTTAAAGATGCCAAAAGAACTTCTCTTGATTTTTGTAAAAAACCAGCCTTATAATAGGTCTTACCCAAAAGGGTTAAGATATCTTTTCTTTTTTGAGGGTCTTTGACTGACTTTAAAATTGCTGAATAAATCTCTATCGTTTTCTCATACTCACCACTCTTTTCAAAAGTAAGTGCCATAAGAATTGCAGACTCAGCAGGAAGATCTTTTCTTTGAATAATCTCTTTATATTCATTAAATCCTGAGTATTGATCAAATTTTTTCATAAATTTATTAACACTCGATTCATTTTTACTGCTTTTTATTATTCCAAACCAATAACTCGAAAATGAGAGTATAAAAATGATAGCTACAAGAAGAATCGCTCCATAAAGCGGATCGTGGTAATCAAAAGAGAGAAAATTCAAATCAGTTATCCTATTATTTTTATAGATATTGTATCAAATTTTTCCTATTAACCTGAGTTTATTTGATATTTCATAATGTAATATTTTTTAAAAGAATAAACCTTTTTAATTCCATATTGAAATATTTAATAGAATTATTTTATTCTATTTAAATTAAATATATTATATATTCTGTTTTGAAATAAATTTAATATAAGGGCTAATTTATGACCAGTTCAAAATATAAAAAAATGGACAAATATGTAAATGAGATGAACCAATCTGTAAATGTTGTAGGAGATATGAGTATATATCTATTTAGTAGATTTAGAAACTTTATAGGGCATCTATTTATAACAATAACTACTGTAGCAATCTCTTTTATCGTTGCAGAATTTATAAGAGGTTTTCAATTTGCTCCTATTATGGGTGTGGATGTATATTATATTGCACTATTTTCTTCATTAATATTGGGATTTTATATTGCTTTTTATGCGGAAGAGGCAAAAATTGCAACGATAAAAGGAGCTATATTTTCTTCAGGAAGTAACCGTACTTGGCAAGCTATGGCAGCACTTGCCATCATAATGGTTTTAATAATTATAAATGCAAAAGGAGTCCAAAAAATTGCAGATTTTTCTCTTCGATATATGAATACCGAACTAGAAGAGAGTGTAGTTTTTAAACTAAAAGAGCAAAAGATGCAAACTCATACTTCTATTGCATCTAAGAGTAAAGATAGAGTGATTTTAGCTCTTACAAAAACAAGAGATAGCTATGAGAGTGCAAAACAAAGAGAGATTAGCTCCATTGAACAGATGCTAGAGAGTTATATTTCAGGGAAAAACCCAAATATTTATCGTACATATATCGCAAAAAAGAAGCTCTCAGCTAGCAAAAAAATTAGTAAAATTGAGCAAAAATGGTCACGAAAGATTTTAAATATAAATCAAAAAATTGCAGACGCCCAAGATAAATTAAATAGTGTACAACAAAACCAAGTATCACAAGCAGATAAAGCCACAGAGGATTTGATAGATTATTATAAGAGTGAATCGATAAATAATGAAAATATTATAGATAAATACAAATATATAGGGCTTATAGTGGCAATCGGAGGTGAAATCATAGATGGAATTTTAGCTTTTTTACTATTTATGATCGTAAAATCAAACCCAAATGTCAATGGCACACCACAAGTACAAGCAAACACAAGAAAGATGATGAAAATGAAAAGCTATGACAATGATAAATCAATAAACAAGGAATATCCCCATCAAGATTTAGAAAAAGAGAATTTAAGTGACAGCCTTTTTACAAAAATCAAAAAAGCCTCCAAAGTAATGGCAAAAGAGCAAAATAAATTTATAAAAGTTGGAAAAAATAGATACCTAAATCATCCCTCAAGAAGAGATATTATAAAAGCTTTTAAAGAGTATGACATTGTCATAACACCTCATCAGATAGGACAATATTTTATGAAGATGGAAGGTGAAATTATGTTTGTAAATCAAAAAATGGGATTTGTATATATGGAGGTTGTTGAAAAAGCAGTAGCATAAAAGAGGCAAACCTCTTTTATGCACTCAGCATATGTGAGAATGTTCTTTTAAGGCTCCCAACTACACTATATTGTATCTTTGCCTGTTGAAATATATAGTTTTTAATCATAAACAAACTCCATAAACGAAACTCTGTTGCTTGATTTGGATTAAGCCTATAACCAATTGCCATAATGATATCAAGATTGTAAAAATTTCCAATAGATTTTTTACCGCTACTTGAAGTAACTTCTATATGTTGGTTTACAACCATTGTGCCAAATGCATCTTTTTTACTCACCTCTTTTAGCGTTGAATAAATTTTTTGTGCACTACAATTAAATAGTTGACTCATGTTATTTAAAGTTAGCCAAAAAGTGTTGTTATGATAATAAACATTTAATTCACTATCATCTGCTTGTGATTGGTAAGGGATTATTTCTGTACTCATCATTTTCTCCTTGATTTTATTTATACTATTATTATATATAAATGGTTAAAAACAGCATAAAAATATTTCATTTTGAAATGTTTTTATATTTTAGGGCAACTAGTGTAAAATTAAACAAAATTATAGAAGGAATTAAAATGAGTCAAGAATTTGATATGAAAGAGCTTTATAACTGTGCTGATAAGTTTATCAACTTAGCAAATGATCTTTCACAAAAAGACACCTCTGGAACTGTTGGAACAGCTCTTCGCTTTGCGGCGGCTAGATATAGTGCATTTGAATTATCAGTAGTAAGTGAAGATTTTGAAGGGGAAAAAGAGGTTATTAAAAAAAGGCTTTTAGATGATTATAGCCTTATGCTTGAAGAAAATATTGAGTCATACATCAAACATATAAAAGAGAATAGATGATGGAGTAATCCATCATCTATCTATACTAAAGAGCCTCTTCGTTCTCTTCACCTGTTCTTATACGAATCGTTCTTTCGACTGAAGATATAAATATCTTTCCATCACCAATTTTACCAGTTTTGGCATTTTCTGTGATTGCTTTTACCGCTGCATCTACAAAACTTTCAGATACAACAATTTCAATTTTTACTTTAGGCAAAAAATCTACTACATACTCAGCTCCACGATATAGCTCACTATGTCCTTGCTGTCGTCCATAACCTTTAACTTCAGATACTGTCATACCCTCGATTTGAGCAGCTACTAATGCCTCTTTTACATCATCAAGCTTAAATGGCTTGATGATTGCTTCTATCTTTCTCATAATTTATCCTTTTACTCTATTATAAATTAAGTGCTTTTTCACCATGAACACTCTCATCAAGACCTTTTTGCTCAGTCTCTTCATCTACTCTACCACCACCTGTAACAAGTGTAGCTATGAAATACACCGCAGCAGTCATGATACCACTATAAACAATTGTTAAAAGTATCGCTTGAAATTGTGAAATAAGTTGAGCACCCATACTATAATCTTCTGGCATTGCATAAGAAGCTATAAAAATCGCCGTAGCAATTGAACCCCAAATACCAACAAGACCGTGAACCCAGAATGCATCTAGCGAATCATCTGCTTTAAACATTTTTTTAACTTTAGTAACACCAAAGAATCCAACTATTCCACCAACAAGACCGATGATTAATGCACCTGTCATACCTGCAGTACCTGAAGCTGGAGTTATCGCTACCAAACCTGCTACTGCTCCAGATGCTCCACCGATAAGTGTTGGTTTTTTATATACAATCCACTCAGCCAATAGCCAACCAATAACACCCAAAGATGCTGCAACATTTGTAACTAAAAATGCACTAGCTGCTGTTCCATCTGCTGCAACTTGGCTACCTGCATTAAATCCAAACCAACCAAACCATAATAAAACTGCACCAAGAACGGCAAGAACTGGTGAGAAAGGCTTTATAGCTACTTTTTCATAATCTTTTCTTCTTCCTAAAAGAAGAGCAACAACTAAACCTGCAACACCTGCATTGATATGAACAACCGTACCACCAGCAAAATCAATCTCACCAAAGTTTAAAGTAGTACCACCACCCCAAGCCCAATGTGTTATAGGAGCATATACAACTAAAATCCAAAGAGCAGCAAAGATTATAAATGTAGAAAATTTAATTCTCTCTATCATAGAACCACTAGCAATCGCAACTGCAATCGCTGCAAAAGTTCCTTGAAATGCTACAAATAGAAGTTCAGGAATAGTACCTGTTAATGACTCATTTGTAATACCGCTAAGCATTATCTTGCCAGTCCCTATAAGGTCACCTTCACCAAAAGCTATACTATATCCAGCAACTACCCACACAAGCGTACCAACGGCAAAAGCTATTAAACTCATACCCATAGTATTTAAGACATTTTTACTTCTAGTCATACCACCATAAAAAAGTGCTAAACCAGCAGGTGTCATGAGCATTACAAATGCAGTTGCAACAAGCATCCATGCTGTATCCCCACTATTTAATACTGCATCTTCAGCAAAAGCTGAAACAGGCAGTAAAGCTAATAAACCAAGTTTAAATATACTTTTCATATATTACTCCTATAAAATTTTGTACAAAAAGTATAACATTAAAAAAAGTTATCTTAGTTCAATAAAGTGATTAAAAATTAACCACTACAATTTTGAGCATAAAAAAGATAAAATAAGAGAAAAAGGAATAAAAAATGAAAATAAAAACCTGTAGCTCTTTAGAAGAGGTAAGAGATGAGATAGATAAGGTAGATGAAAATATCATCAAACTTATAGCTTCAAGAAAAAATTATGTTAAACAAGCTGCAAACTTTAAACACTCTATAGATGAAATTAAAGCAGACGATAGAGTTAATGATGTTTTAAATAAAGTTCGTCATCAAGCACTCTCTCTTGGGTTATCACCAAATCTTGTAAGTGAAATTTATCAAAGGATGATAGATGATATGGTAGAGACTGAAATAGCACAGTTTAGAAATACAAAAACATTTTAATTATAGTAGGAACTTTCAAGAATGTATCAACAGATAAAGTCACTAGTCTTAGCTAAATATTTTCAATATTTCATCACTTGCCTTATAGTTTTAAATGGTGTGATATTAGGACTTGCTACATATGAATCCATCATGGCAACACACGGAACTTTAATAACTTTGATAGATAATATCATTGTTGGAATTTTTACGATAGAGATTATCCTTCGTATTTATGCTCATCGTCTTAATTTTTTTAAAGACCCGTGGAGTCTTTTTGACTTCTTCGTTGTTGCTATCTCACTTATACCTGCAAATGATGGTTTAGCAATTTTAAGAGCTTTAAGAGTTCTTCGTCTTTTTAGATTATTGACCATTGTCCCTCAGATGCGAATTATCATAGCAGCACTTTTAAAAGTAATTCCAGGGATTGGCTCTATCTCTATGGTAGTGCTACTCTTTTTCTATGTCTACTCAATCATCGCAACAAATCTTTTTGCAGATGCATTTCCACAATGGTTTGGCACACTAGAGCAGACAATGTACACACTTTTTCAAGTTATGACACTTGAGAGTTGGTCAATGGGAATTTCACGACCAGTTATGGAAGTTTTTCCTTATGCTTGGATTTTCTTTATCTCATTTATACTTATCGTAACTTTTATAATGGTTAATCTTTTTATAGGTATCATAGTTGATGCAATATTTACCATCAAAGAGGAAGATGAGAAGAAAAAACAAGTTAAAGAGGCAGTACCCACTATTGAATCATTGCAAAAAGAAATACTCGAAATGAAATTGATGGTCAAACGCATCGAGGAAAAAATTTAGCTATAACAGGAATATGAACACAATAAGACTTATAACAGAAAAAGATTTTGAGAGTATTTCCAAACTTATAAAGAGTGAAAATGAGCTCTTTTTTGTATATCCAAGCGGTAAATTCCCTTTAACCGTCTCACAGGTTAAAAAACTCTATAAGGATAGAAAAGATTTTACCGCCCTTATAGAAAAAGATAAAATTATCGGCTTTGCAAACTTTTATGATTTTCTTGAAAATGAATTTGTTTTTATAGGTAATGTTTTCATAGATACCAAGCAAAGAGATAAAGGCAAAGGTAGAAAACTAGTAACTCATTTGATATCTCAAGCAAGAGATAAATATAATCTCAAAGAAGTGAGAATTTCTGTATTTGCAGACAATGAAAATGCACTATTTTTATATATCGATATGGGTTTTGAACTCTATGCAAGAGAGCTTAAAAAGAGTCCAAAAGGTGAAAATATAGTTCTTTTTCATATGAAAATAGTGTTTTCTCACAGATAATTAAATCTTATTATTAAAGTGCCTCAACCATCTTCTCCCTCCTATGAAGAGCCAAAACATAAAAAATAGCAGGTATGATTATCAAAGTAAGCACAGCTGAAGTTGCCATGCCTCCAATCATTGGTGCTGCGATTCTTTGCATCACTTCACTCCCTACTCCATGTATATACATAATAGGAACTAAACCAGCTATAATGGCAAATAATGTCATAAGCTTTGGTCGTAACCTCAAAGCAGCTCCGTGATAGACTGCATCGTAAATATGCTCATTTGTAAATATTTCTCCCCTCTCTTTTAACTCTTTCATCGCTTCATCAAGATAAACCATCATCACTATCGAAGTTTCAGCAGCAATTCCAAGAAGTGCTAAAAAGCCTACAATTACTGCTATTGAGATATTAAAATCCAAAAAGTCAAGATACCAAATCCCTCCTGTTAGAGCAAAAGGTAGTGTAAAAAAGATTATGGATGTATATGTAAGATTGCCTCCAAATGCAAAAAAGATTAGCAAAAAGATAAATACCAATGTTACAGGTATGATATATGCCAATCTCTCCATGGCACTCTCTAGATATTCACTCTGTCCAGCCCACTCATAGTAAAATCCATCAGGAAGATTCAACTCTTCTAAAAATTTTAGAGCTTCATCTTTGTACTGTTTTGTTGAAACTCCCTGTTTTGGGGTGATATAGACAAAGTTTACATTCATCCCTTTTTCGGACTTTATGACCGATGGTCCCTCTTTGTAGTAAAGGCTTGCAAAAGTCTCAAGTGGGAAAAAGCCTAGTTTTGTTTTTATTTGTACTCTTTTTAGTGTTGTTAAATCTTCTCTCTGATCCCCTTCTAGCCTAAGTGAAACTGGATATCTTTCTAATCCTTTTAACATGGTTGTGACTTTAGCACCACCTACAGCATATCCTACGGTTTCTAAAATATCATTTTTTGTAATCCCATATCTACTTAAAAGTTCATCGTTTATATCTATCATAAGATAATATCCACTGTTTATCTTATCGGTTGAGACTGAGAGTGTCTTATCAAACTCTTTTAACCTTTTTTCGATTTCCATAGCGGTGACCTCTAAAAGATTGTGGTCATTTCCATAAAGTTTTATTCCAAGAGGAGTTCTGATACCTGTCAAAAGCATATCTATTCGCCCTCTTATTGGGTATGTCCATGAATTTATAAGTCCTGCAACTCTTAGTTTTTCATCCATTTCATTCATAAGCCTTTTATATGTCATTCCTTCTCGCCACTCACTTTGAGGCTTAAACTGTATGATTGTCTCTATCATAGCAAGTGGTGCTGGGTCGGTTGCTGTGTCTGCTCGTCCTGCTTTTCCAAACACTGTATCAACTTCTGGAAAGCTTTTTATGATTTTATCTGTTTTTTGTGTCAATTCTTTTGCAAAATCTATACCTATACCATAAGGGGTAACAGGCATATACATGAAAGTTTGTTCATTCATCATCGGCATAAATTCCCAATTTTGTTTTTTATAAAGTGGATAAGTTAAAACTATACAAGCTATAAAACCAAGAATAACTAGATATCTAACCTTCAAAGAGAATTTTAAAAGAGGTACATACAAAAATGTAAAAAACCTGTTTATCCAGTTTCGCTCTTCTGGTATAATCTTGCCTTTTATAAAAAATATCATCAAAATAGGAACTAATGTTATAGATATAAATGCACCACTTATCATAGCAAATGTTTTAGTAAAAGCAAGTGGTGTAAAAAGTTTTCCCTCTTGTCCACTAAGTGCAAATATAGGTAAAAACGAAACTACAACCAAGATAAGAGCAAAAAATATTGGACGCCCCACCTGTTTGGCAGCTTTTACTATCACTTTTACTCTATCTTCGTTACTTATTTCACCTTTTTCTAAAATGAGCTTATGAAGATATTTATGGGCATTTTCCACCATTACGATAGTTGCATCCACCATCGCTCCAATAGCTATAGCAATTCCTCCAAGACTCATGATGTTTGAGCCAAGACCAAAAAGTTTCATAAAAGCAAATGTAAAAGCAACCGTGATTGGCAAAGTTATGATGATAATCAAAGCACTTCTAAAATGAAGTAAAAACAGAGCTACTATTATCATAACTATAATACTCTCTTCGATTAAAGTCGTCTTTAGGGTATTTATAGCTTTATCAATGAGCGAGCTTCTATCATAAGTCTCTACCACCTTAACATCTTCTATATTTAGAGTATTTAATTTCTCTTTGACCGCTTTTATAACTGCATAAGGGTTTTCGCCATATCTTACGATTACAATTCCCCCAACAACTTCGCCTTCGCCATTAAGATCAGCCATACCTCTTCGAGAAGTTGAAGTGATATTTACAGTTGCTATATCACTAACCTTTAATGGTTGTCCATTGGGGGATTTTATAGTGATATTTTCTATATCTTCGACACTTGTTAAGTAACCTCTTGCTTGTATAAAATGTTCAAAACCATTTTCTAATATTATTCGACCACCTTGGTCATTGTTATTCATCTGAATAGTTTTTCTAATATCTTTTATAGATAAATCATACTGCACAAGTTTATCTTGGTCTAGCGTTATCTCATAGTTTTTGATAAATCCACCAACAGGAGCAACATCACTAACCCCATCAACTCCCAAAAGAGCATATTTATAATAATAATCTTGTAAAGTTCTAAGCTCATCTAAGCTTTTAGTTTTAGAAGTAAGTGCATACTCATAAGCCCAACCAACACCACTTGCATCTGGACCGATAGTAACCTCAGCTCCTTTTGGAAAACCAGCAGAGAGTTGTGAGAGTTGCTCTAGCACCCTTGTTCTTGCATCGTAAATATCTGCTTTATCTTTAAAGATGATATATATAAGAGCATTCTCAAAACTGCTCATAGCCCTTACTGTATCAATATTTTGCAAAGATAGCAAATTTGATATAAGTGGATAACTCACCTGCTCTTCGATAGTGGCAGGGGATTGTCCTTTCCACTTTACCTGAACTATAACCTGTGGAGGTGAGAGATCTGGAAGTGCGTCTAGTGAAGTCTCTTTTATAGACCATACAGAAAAACCTAGCAACATTAAAGTTGTAAGTAAAACTAAAAATTTGTTCTTTATACTAAAATCAATTATTTTCTCAACCATAACTACCAATCCTCATCTTCATCACTGTCATACAGACCATTTGTCACAGCATCACTATCAAGCATAAACAGTACTTTGTCGATAACTTTATCACCTTTATTCAAGCCACTGATAATCTCAAACTTTTTGCTATCTATTCGTTTTGCCACAACACTAACTGGCTCAAACTCTTTTTCGTCAATTGGTTTAAATACAAAATGTTTATCACCCTTAGTTAAAACTGCACTTCGAGGAAGTGTAAGAAGAGTTTTTGGAGCTTTAGAAAAATCTACCTTGGCAAACATATTAGGAAATAGTTTTTGCTCTTTATTCTCAATGATGACTCTAACATCAATAGTTTGAGTTTTATTATCAATTTTTGGGTAGATAAAATCTACCTTACCTTTTATCTTTTCATCAACACCATCTATTTTGATAATTGCATCCATACCTTTTTGTATAAAATTTAAATCTTTTTGATAAACCTTTACAATAACCCAAAGTTCACTCAAATCTACAATTTGAAACAGTAATTTTCCCTTTTTAACAAAACCTTTTTCATTGATATTTTTTTGCATAACAAAGCCACTTACAGGAGAATAAACATCAAAGTTTTCTATTTTTCTAGAACTATTCTTAATGCTTCTTAATGTTTTATTGCTAAGCCCAAAAGCTACTAATTTATTGTATGCACTTTTATACAAAGAGCTACTTCTACCTTGTATCTTTTTAGCTAGAAGCAACTCCATCTGTGCTGATATAACAGCATCTGAATATATCTTAAAAAGCGGTCTACTCTTGTCAATATACATAAGTGTTTTATCAGCATAGAGCTTATCTATAAAACCATCATATCTTGTGACTATATCCACAACTTTACTTTCATCAATAACTGTATTTGCATAAAATCTCTTTTTTATAGAGATATTTTGTTCTTTAACGCTTACTATTTTTTTATTAAAAAGCTGATCTACCTCTATGATTTTTGCATCTAGTGCTAAAGCTAACATTACCGCAGTTATAAAAATCTTCATTATAATTCTCCTTTAAAATATAAACTTTTTGCATATGAAACAAAGTAATTGTTAAGTTCATCAAATGCCATCATCTCTAAAGATATAGTGTCATTGATATTTTGAATAAGATCTATACTATTCATATGTCCTAACTGTGCATGAAGAGCTAGATTTTGACCTATATACTCTTTTTGCCCCTTCATATCATGTAGGAGCGTTTCATAATTGCTATATGATGTTTGCATCTTCTCTTTTAGTAAATCTAAGTTTGATTGAAAAGTAATTTTAAGAGTCTGCAACTTATCTTCTGAGCGTAAAGCTTTATATCTTGCTATCGTCTCTTCTTTGCTTTCAATCCCACGAACAGGGAGAGCAAAGTTTACAGAAGCAGAGAGATAATCCTCTCTACCTTCTCTTTGAAAGTACCCAAGATTAACCTTTACATCTGGAATCTCTTGAGCTTTTTTAAACTTTGCAACTGCTAATTGTTTTTTAACCTCTGTTTTGAGAGCTTGAATTGCAGGATGCAACTCTATATCTGCAATAAAATCACTTTTTTTATCTAAATCTGCTTCAATAGAAGAGATATCTTTATAGGTTAACTCTTTTAGTTTTATCTTTAGAGATTTTAATTTATACTCTAGATTTTGCATCTGGATTTGCAGTTTTGAGTTTAAAAGTTTTGCATTTAAAGGAACTGTCTGTTTTGTCTGTCCACTCTCATACAACATATAGGCAATGTTCTCTAACTCTTTTGTGTTTACCTGATATCTTTTTAAAAGTTCTATTTTTTTATTGGTTATGATGATGGAATAACCTAGCTCTTTTATTTTTGAGGAGAGATAGAGTTTTTTATCTTCCAAAGAGAACTTGCTAATCACTTTTGCCTCTTTAAAAATCACCTT
The DNA here is from genome assembly GCA_027066435.1 of Campylobacterales bacterium. Taxonomy (GTDB): domain Bacteria; phylum Campylobacterota; class Campylobacteria; order Campylobacterales; family QNZT01; genus SZUA-1433. The sequence continues at coordinate 30,464 of JAMONX010000035.1, read as the reverse complement.
TTTTTTTCCTAATTTATTGTTTATAGGAACTATCTGAGAGAGTGATATATACTGAGTTTGCATAGCTTCTTTGTCTCTTCTTAATGGTTCATCAAAGTGAACATCATTTACACCAAATGTAACCATAGGATTTGCCCAAGTTGTGGAAAGTTCTATACTCTGCTGTGCAATATCAATATCTTTTAGCAACTTTTGCACTTCAAAGTTTTCTACCAAAGCATCTTTTACAATCTCATCAAGCCCTAAAGAGAAGCTAGTTGAGATAAGAAGCGAACTTAGAAATATTGTTCTTTTTAACACTTTTAACCCTTCTGTATTTAATTGTGTGAAATTATATACTATTGGCTGTGTGGTTAATGTGTAGAGCATTGCCTAAATTAAAAAACATTTCCGATATAATGATTTAATAAAAAAAATTTTATTAGGAGTATCAAAATGCAAAAATATTTTATAATACCTATCATTTTTATCATCTTTTTTGGATGTGGAAGAGTTGGAGATGAAGCAAGTAAGTTAAAAACTTTGGGTGCTCCGGCAATTGATAGTGGCGATATTATCTTTGATATCAAATCCAAAAGTCAGCTTGTAGATAAAAATGGTAATAGCTATGTAGATAAAGGTCACTATAGTTTACTTGCCCAATCTAAGGATAGAGAAGGCAGACCAATTGGAAATCTTCAAAATATTACTTATGAGATATATGAGAATAACTCTAATACTGCGTCTAGTGAAGCAAAAGTTATTTTAGATAAAGATAGCAGAGTTACAACAAACAATATTTTATTGCTTTTAGATTTTTCGGGCTCTTTGATTAGTGACTGTGGTAGTTTACAAAATGAGCTAGAAAAAGATAAAAATCTTTGTTATCAGTTAGTAGAATCTGCAAAAACATTTATTGACAATACTGTAAATGAAAATCAAAATGTTGCTATATACTATTTTAACTCTAAAACAACCATCACAGCATTAGTAACTTCAAGAACTTCATCAGCTACAAATAACAAATCAGAACTCAAAGATGGCTTAAATCAACTTTATGACCCAACATTTAGAAGAACTGAGCTTGAAGGTTTTAGCTCCACAAACTTAAATGGTGCGGTCATAGAAGCTACAAAAGTGGCTTGTCAATGGGTTGGAAATTGTAATTATGACAACTATAGTCCTCAAAATAATGGAAACCTTGAACATTTTGAATTTGCATCTATAGTAGTTTTTACCGATGGTAGAGATTCTGCAGAAATAGTTTCAGAGAGCAAGATGTTTGATTTTATGAATGCTCATAAAGGATTATATTATTACACAATTGGTTTAGGTAATGTTGATACAAGGGTTCTCTCAGCCATAGGAAGAGATAAATATATCCCAGTTAGTCAAAATAGTGAACTTGATGGTGCTTTTGATGATTTAAGTTTAGAACTTTCAGATTGGGGAGATAGTTTTTACAAAATAGACTATTGTCCAGCTACTCAAGAAGGAGCTGTAGATATTCGCATCAAAGTATCAAGCGAGGGTCGCATAGGCATAATCTCTGACAATATAACACTTCCTGAAAATATCGACTTTAGATGTGATTTATGAAAATACCATTTTATATATTTGTAGTGCTATTTTTAGCTGGCTGTGGGAATAATACTTCTGAAAAGTATATAATACATAAAAATATCACTGCAACAGTTTTTTGGGCAGGTGAACCACCAAATAGTGAAAATGGACATATATCAAATGTATATAGTGCTTGGAATGGTGAGTGGAATTCATCTTTTGGCGGAGTTGATACACCCAATGAGAGAGATGGTTATCATCCAGCTAGCTTTACACCAAAAGAGAACCCTTTCTATTTTGCTTTGCCTTACAATGATTTTGAAAAAAATGGAACTAAAAAAGCAAATTTATCTTATATCCCATGGGCAACTCCAAACGATGATAAAAAACAATCAATTTGTAAAAATAGGTGGGTTAAAATAATCAACAAAGATGGCAAAGTAGCATATGCTCAATGGGAAGATGTAGGACCATTTGGAGAAAATGATATAGATTATGTTTTTGGTACAAAAAAACCTAAAAATCAGATAAATGAAAATGCAGGATTTGATGTATCTCCAGCGGTAAGAGATTATCTTGACTTAGATGGCATTGATAAAATAGATTGGATATTTGTAGAGTATAAAGATGTTCCTGATGGTCCTTGGACGGAAATCATCACAACAAGTGGTATAAATTGGGTTTATTAGATACAATACTCAAAAATAAAAATAAAGGCAAAAAATGACATTTGAAAGAGGACTTAAAATATTTGCAATTGTTATCGCCATTTCCTCTATAATATATACACTTATAAAGTAGATTTACTCATAAATCTCATCTCTAGTAAAATAACCTTTTTGCATCCCACTATCTATCAACTCTTTTGTCTGATTAAAAATAACTTTATACTGTTTGTTTTTTTTATCATGATTTTTAAGAGTTTTTTTATACATATAAAAGGCATAAATAATTATAAAAACATATGAACCATAAATGAGAACTGGCATAGAGTGATAAACATCTGTAAAAAGTCCAAAAAAGTTATGAATTGAAAATATCCCAAACACAGCCAAAGAACCTATCCAAATAGGGTAAGCACTATCATTTGAGCTTAAAGAATATTTTTCTAAACCTCTTAATTTATCTGCATTTTCATTTATCTCTCTTTTTATTTCCACAGATTCACCTTTTTCATCATTAGAAATATCAAAATCTTTCAAATGAATATTGGTAATTTCTATATCTTTATTTAATCTTCTATACTCATCTAAATACTTTGGATTTTTTAGTAAATACTCTCTTATCTGCTCTTCACTCATCTCTTTTAGATTTGCCTCTTCACATATCTCATCATAGATATAACTAAAAAGCCCATCTTCTATAATCTGTTTTGGTACTTTATCAATATTTACCAAGTTTTCCTCCTACTTTTTAATTAGCACTCAAAATATCATTATCTTGAGTGCTAATATTTTTCTATTAAATTCTATTCTTTTCATCTTCTATTGTTGGAGTTGCCCCTGCTTCGGATGCAGGAACAGAGTCACTAGTTTTTAGTTTAGTTGGCATGTATATACCAATAAGCCCTTTAAGCCCCACACTCATAATAACATTGAACATAAAAATGAACCATGCACTTAGTAGCATTAAACCACAAATACCCGCAAGTATCATATAAGTACTAAATTCACCTTCAGAATACATGGCTCGTCTAAGCATACCGTCAATTCCTGCCATTCCCATAAATGCACCCATTCCTATACCACCAACTAAGTGTAGCCAGAAGTGAATATTTGCCAACTTTTGGCTATAAAGCTTTGCACCATTTGTAAGTATCGGAAATAGAGTATAAATAACCGAATAAAGTGTCATAGTAAGACCCACAAGTATAGCAACATGAACATGTGGTCCTATAATCCACTGAGTATTGTGTAAAACTCTGTTTAATCCTAAATCTGCTTGAAGTATTCCAGCTGGAACCGCCAAAGCAAAACCCAACATTCCTGCAAGTAAAAACTTTAACTCATTTGTCATCTTAAGTGGTCTAGCACGCCAGAGTGTCATAAGTGTGATAAATATAGCAATTCCTTGAGTTACAAGTTCAAACGCTGTTACCATCTCTCCCGAAACTACTTTCATCAAGTTTGGTTGACCTTGATCTGACATAAGGTGATGAGACCAAACTGCCCATGAAACAATAAGCTCTACTAAAAGTGCAGCTCTTGCGATATTTTCCATAAAAAGTTTTTTACCAGTTATAAGCATAGCAAGAAGATACCAAGTACCAGCAACATAGATAAGAACAAGCCCATCAGCTATTAAATCAAGCCCCCACCAAAACCAGTTTTTATATAAAAGTGCATCTATAGACTTATAATCAAGTGATACTCCACCCATCTCTGAAAAGATATAGACAAGTATTAAAATACCACAACTTAGAATCACTAATGCATCCAAGAAAGTATCAATAGTTCCTCTAAATATAGCAACTACAGGAAGTGAAACTGCTGGCTCTTTTGCATATGGTGGTTTTCCTTGCATCTTATTGATAAGGTTCAAAAGTCCATCAATACCAAAAGCTGAAATCAGAAGTTTTTTCATCTCCCTTTTTTCTTCACCTGGTTTTTTAGAAAAAATAGTTCCATAAAGATTAACAATAAATAAAATAGTTCCTACCATAATAAGTGCAATACCTATGATAAACATAGCACCACCAATCAAAGAGAACTGTTTAAAATCAACAGGAAGTGGCCAATATAGAGTATAAAGAGGAGCGTATTGATAAATAAAACCCGCAAGCCATGCAAGAACTGAACCAGAAGCAATAAGCATCCAGGTATAATTTGCAATCTTTATACTATATAGTGGTTTCTTCATAAGATATGGCACCAAAAAGGTAAATGCACCAAAAACTATCATATAAGTTGACCCGAAAATTCCTATGATAGGATGTACAGTCAAAATTGAAAAGTAATGCTCCGCATTTAGTGCCTCTATAGGTGTTATTTGAGCGGCCCTCATCATCATACCCTCAACCGCAGCAAGACCATAAAATAGCAAACCAATCACAACGGCTCTAAGGGTAACTTTCTGTAAAGGAGTCATACTGTCTGGTTTAAAAGCTCCTTGTTCTCCATTAATCAATGTCTCTTTAAAATTCATCATCTATCCCCTTAACTTTTTTCACTGACATCGCAGCCTCTAACTTCAACAGCTCTATCTTCAAACATTTTAGCACCCTTTGGACCTGAATATTCGGTAGACCTTATATCATAAACTCCATTTTTATGAAACTCCCAAAGTATGTCATTTCTACTACCTGGAACAACTTGCATCTGAAATACCATAGTACCACCTTGTCTAAAAAGACCAAAACCATAGGTTAAATCATCACTTTCAACTTCAAACAATATCTTTTGTTCACACTCGATAACCATCTTTTCTTTGGGAAGTTTAAACTTATGATCAGCCATTGAAATATGAAAAACTTGATCAAATTTGATATCATCTCTTTTTAAATCCATCTCAACCCACGGAACTTTATTAAATGTCAAGATATGTATTGATACTCCTATAAAAACCAAAAAAGCTATATAGCCATAAAATGGTACCCTCACAATCCCTTTTGGTTTATGCTCTGCTGCAATACTGTATGCAAACCAAGCAAATAAAGATATGATAATAAGCGTATATATCGTATACGCAACTTTCAATGTACTAAGTACATCTAACGAATCAGTCATAAAACCTCCTTTTAATAAATATAAGAAGCGTTGATTATAACTTTTTTATTGGAGAAATTTTCTTGACTTAAATCAATTTTTTTACAGAATTCGTTCAGTTTATTGATTAATTTTTAATCATATTTTTACTTTTTAGTTAAGCAATTGTCTGTTTTTTATGCACGCAGTAGAGAAGGCTATCCAAATATCCTTCTCTTTTTATCTTCTTGAAAAATAATAGACTCTAAATCATACTTCAAATGCTCTACATTATTAGCTCTTAAATAGACTACATCATTATGATTTGAAGTTACTTTTAAAAGGGGTTTCCAAAATAGTAATGACATACCATGAATCTCTCGCCACAAAGATAATTTCCAAGGTACTATTTCAAATGATTTAATATCTTGATGTTTTATATATTTATTTTTAACGCCACTTAAAATAAGTGAATGCTCTGTAACATAAAGTTTAATATAGAGCCAATTAAAAAAGAGTTTTATAACGATATAAGTGATTAAAAGTGAAAATGCAAAATCAATTAAATAGACTATATAAGAAGTTGGCATATCATAACCATTTACCCATAAATAACTTATTGGTAAAACTTTAAGCACAAAGTAAACAAGCCATGCCGTCAAAATACCTGCAAATATAATCGATGAAAATATCATCAAAACTGATAAAAATAAGCCCGTTAATCTTCTTTGCATCCTAATATTTCGCCTATCTATACGAATGCTAAAAAGTCGATATACTACATAAAGCGTTAATAAAAGTAGAAAAGAAAAGAAAATTACAAAATCATAAGGAAAAAGATAATAATCCCGATAAAGTTTTTGATAATAGTTTGGTGAAACAAAAGTCTCTTTGACTACAGATTTAAACTCTTGTGGAGTTATGGAGTTTAAAATTTCATAGGGTGTTTTTGTTTCATCAAACATTTTATTAAAATTCTGATAATTAAATATCATATCCATTAAAGAGTCTGTGTCATGTTCTATTGCACTATACTCTACTTTAGAAGCCTTTAATGCCTCTTTTATCTCTTTATCTGTAAGTTCTCCGTTGCTCTCTTTTTGGATTTGGTTTTTTACATACTCTATATTTTTATCAAACGCACTATGAGGAGCATTGAAGTTTATAAAAGCTACAGCTGCATTATGATACTGTGAAGTATATCCAAAAACACCGTAACTCTCTCCATTTTTATTTCTAAAAACTTTATTTAATCTATTGCCTAAATCTTTAACATAGCTATCTAAGATAATAATTTTTTTTGGGTCATTAGAGATAAATTTTGCACCGACACTAGCACTATTTTCATCCAAACTAATATCATATCGCTCATAAGGTTTTTGATTAAGTATAGCAACTTTTCTGTGCTTTTTTTCTATTGTTTTGCCACTGCTTTTTGTAAATCTTCCAAAACTATTTTCTATTGTATTTTTCATTTGATTTAAATCAAAATTTCCAGTGATATTTAGTATCATGTTTGATGGATAGTAGTAGTCATCATAATGTTTCATCACTTCTTGAAGTGTGAATTTTTGATTATTTTGTCGATAAAGTGACTTGGGAGTATATTTTCTCTCTTCATCCTTTACATCAATACTAAACTCATCTTTATAAAAATTCTCCAACGGAGGAAGAACATGTTTAATATTCACAAACAAATTCCAAAAACTAGGTACATACTTATCTACCCAGGTCACCTCGCCTATCTCAACTTGAAGTGCTCCTCTCTCTGATTTCAAATCCTCATTTGTGACATTCTTATCCAAAAGCATCTGTGCAAATTGCTCTACAATCCAGTAAGATTTATCAGCACTGATAGTAGTTAGATACTGAGTTTTATATAGTTTTGTATAACCATTTACATAAGTAGCACCCTCATCTTTAAAAAGATTCAAATAATCCTTATCTTTTACTCTTTGATCTCTAAAAACTATATGCTCAACTAGATGCGACAAGCCTGCATTTTCTCTGTTTTCTACTTTTCTTCCAACTTTAACATCTACAATTATCTGTATATTTTTCGCTTTATTATCAGGATAAAGATAAACACTCAAACCATTATCTAGTGTAAAATGCGTGATATTTTTATATGGATCAGATGCAAAAAGGCTAGAGATAAAAAGTACAAAAAGTAAAACTATTCTCACGAAGTCTCTTTTTTCCTAAATGTTTTCCATAAAATCAAAATAACACCCAAGTTTATCATCACATCAGCCAAATTAAAAATAGCAAAATCAAATCCACAATGCCAATAAATATAATCAACTACGCCCTCATGCACAAATCTATCAAGTAAGTTACTAATTCCTCCACCCATAAGTAAGCCAAGTGCAATTGAGTGTTCTTGTAAAAGCTCCTTATCCCAAAAGATATACGCAAGAACGGAACCAATAAGTACAATTTGAATATATTTTAAATAGGCTCCAAGAGATGCAAACATTGAAAATGCTACACCTTTATTATAAGCTAAAGTCAAAGAGATACAATCACCAGGTAAATCAAATCCACCGATAAAAATAGACTTTATTATCTGGTCGACGACAAATATAACAACTAAAGCTATAAAAAAAAATTTGTATTTTTTAGGCATTTAAGTTATTTCCAAAAAATTCCAAAAGCTCATCCATTTTTTTACGAACCAAAACACTCTCCTTGCCTTCTAGTAATATCCTTAAAAGATTTTCTGTCCCTGAATATCTTATCAAGAAACGAATATTATAATTTTCAAGAGATTTAACTATCTCATCATACCCTTTAATATCTTTTAGAGGAATTTTATTTTTTATTTTTATATTTTCTAATATCTGAGGATAATTTTCAAATGGATTTAAAACTTCATGGGCTTTTTTCCCTCTCTTTAAAACATATGCTACAACTTGAAGGGCAGCCGCTAGGGCATCTCCTGTTTTTGCATAATCACTAAGTATCACATGACCACTTTGTTCACCACCAAAATTTAACCCCTCTTTTTGCATAACTTCTAAAACATGTTTATCCCCAACCTTGCATCTGTAAAGTTTTATATTTTCAGTTGTTAAAAAATCTTCAAGGGCTTGATTACTCATAACTGTTGCAACAACACCATTATTTGTAAGCTGATCTTGTTGTTTTAGATGTACTGCCAACAGACCTAAGAGTTTATCTCCATCTATTATTTGTCCCTTATCATCAACAACAACAATCCTATCTGCATCTCCATCAAAAGCAAAACCAATATCAGCCCTAAGCCTTCTAACCTCTGCACCAAGACGACCAGGGTGCAAAGCTCCACACCCTTCATTTATATTTCGTCCATCTGGAGTATCGTTCATTGTCATCACATCAGCACCAAGTTCTGTAAATACTATAGGAGCTACTTTATACGCTGCTCCATTTGCCACATCTAAAACTACTCTAAGCCCATGTAAAGTCATAGATTTTGGTAAAGAGTTTTTGATATGAACTATATACCTTCCGATAACATCGTCGATTCTTCTTGATTGACCAATATTCATATGTGTAGCTTGGTTAGTTCTTATCATCTCATCATCAAAATAGATTTTCTCAATCTCTGCTTCTATATTTTCATTTAGTTTATTTCCTCGTTTGTCAAAAAACTTAATCCCATTATCTTGATACTCATTGTGACTAGCACTAATCATGATCCCAGCATCGCATCTTAAATCTTCTGTTAAAAACGCGATAGCAGGAGTAGGCATAGGACCTATTTGCCTAACATCAAAACCAACAGCAGTTAAACCTGATATAATCGCACTCTCAATCATATAACCACTTTTTCGAGTATCTTTTCCAACTAAAATCTTATTTGTAATAGAAGTTCTTCTAAAGTAGATTCCAGCTGCCATCGCAAGCCTCATAGCAACCTCTGCAGTAAGTTTTATCCCTGCCATTCCTCTAACACCATCTGTTCCAAAAAGTTCCATAGTTATCTCTCTTTAATTTAATATATTGTATTTTATTACTACAGTATATATCGACCGATATTAAAATTTAATTAAATTCAGCTATATTTTATAATTGTTCTATTATAATCCCGTACTAAAATTCAACAAAGGCTAGATAATGGCAAACCATAAATCTGCACTAAAAAGAGCAAGACAAACTATCAAAAGAACTGAGAGAAACAGGTTCTATAAAACAAGAATTAAAAACATCACTAGAGCTATAAAAGAGGCTGTAGAAGCTGGAGATGTAGAAAAGGCAAACGAAGCTTTTAAAGATGCGAACAAAAACTTCCATGCATATGTAAGTAAGGGAATATTGAAGAAAAATACAGCGGCTAGAAAAGTGAGTAGACTTTCTAAACTTGTAAAATCAATAAGTGAAAAAGCTGCGTAAGCAGTTTTTTTACTAACCTCCTTTTATGCTAAAATCAAAACTCCAGCCATTTCTTGATAGATACAACGAGATAAGTGAACTCTTATGTTCTCCTCAAATTTCTAGTGATATTGCAAAAATGACTGAATTATCTCGTGAACAATCAAATATTCAACCTATCAAAGAAAAAGCTGAAGAATACTTTGAAGTTTGTCAAAACATCGATGACAACAAAGAGATGCTTGAAGATAAAGAGCTTGGAGAGTTAGCAAAAGATGAGTTAAAAGAGTTAGAACCTAGAAAAATAGAGATAGAAGAGGAGATAAAAGTTCTTTTACTCCCTCGTGACCCAAATGACGATAGAAATATCTACCTTGAGATGCGAGCAGGAACAGGTGGCGATGAAGCTGCACTTTTTGTCGGAGACCTCTTCAAAGCTTATGTAAGATACGCAGAGACAAATGGCTGGAAAGTAGAAATCATGAGTTCATCTGAAGGAACAGTTGATGGATATAAAGAGATGATAGCACTCATAAAGGGAGAGGGAGCATACAGCAAACTCAAACACGAAGGCGGAGTTCATAGAGTCCAAAGAGTACCAGCAACCGAATCTCAAGGACGAGTACACACTTCAGCTATCACAGTCGCTGTTATGCCAGAAGTTGATGATGTTGAGATAGAGATTGATGAGGGTGATTTAAAGATAGACACAATGAGAGCATCAGGATGTGGCGGACAGTCAGTAAATACAACCGATAGTGCAATCCGCATAACACACCTTCCAACAGGTCTAGTTGTAACAAACCAAGATCAAAAATCTCAACACAAAAACAGAGAAAAAGCGATGAAAGTCCTAAAAGCAAGACTTTACGACCACGAGATGCAAAAACAACTCGACGAAAACTCAGCCGATAGAAAATCCCAAGTAGGCTCCGGAGATAGAAGTGCGAGGATTAGAACCTACAACTACCCACAAAACAGAATCTCAGACCACAGAATAAACTTAACTCTCTATAGACTAGATGCAATCTTAGAAGGTGGTCTCTTTGATGAAATAATCGACCCTCTCATTACACACTATCAATCAGAGATGATGAGCGAAGCTGGACTTTAAAACCCATCATACCAAGATAAAAACTCTTTTTCATATACTCTTCTTGAAGATGAAGAGGTAAATCTCTCCAATACCCTCTAGGAGGAATCAACCCAAACACCAAACACCTCTTTTTTCACTCAAATTATAAAAAGTCTCTCTCGTTTTTATGGTACTCTGTGATAAATAGCTTTTAAAACTTTTGGCTCAAATATATGATAGCCTAGCTCTTTAAATACGCCTATCATACTTTGCAAAGTTTTTCCTCCATCATGACTTAAAAGCCAACAAATATTTTCTACCAAAAAACCTTATTTAATCTATTTGTCTGCAAACTAGCTAATGCATATTTGTCAATCTCATTTAGCAAAACATGGTTGACTCCTGCCTTTTCTAAGCCAAGAGCCAATCCTCCAGCACCTGCAAAAAGCTCTATACTATTTGGTTTCAATACTTATCCTTTACTAGAATTATACATAAATATTTATTTTAGTTAAAAAATATTTCAAAATGAAATATTAAAGTAAAAATGATGATACCAATCCAATAATTCCACCAAAAACTCCACCCCAAACAACAAGCCATCCAAGATGTTCTCGCATCAAATCTTGCATCATATCTTTTACTATTTTAGGTGAGAGTTCATCTAGTCTTGTCTCTACTATTTTTTCGATAGAGTCCATCAAATCATCACTTAATGATGAGCTTTTTAAATGGTGATTTAGTTGTGTTTTAAAAGTATTGCTTGAAACTATTTTTATAACAGCTGATTTTAATTTACCACTAAATGGTTCTCGTAAATTTTCCAAAGCACTCTCTCCGCCAAACATGCCAAGCATATTACCAAATTGTGACTCCATAATGGTTTTGGTTAGGGCGTCAAATGCAGGGGAAAAATCAGCACTTTGGACAAGTGGTGCTAAGTCTATCTTTTGCTCCTCTTTGGCAAAAAATTTATTTAACTGCTCGGAGCTAAAAAATTGCCTCATTATCATCTCTTTGATGGCTTTTTTAAACGACTCAAACTTAAGCTCTATAACACCCGAACCATAAAAAAATGGTACTTTTTCAAAGAGCATATGGATTGCGATATAGTTTGTAATAGCACCAGAGAGGGCAAAAAGACCAGTATATAAGAAAAACTGCGAAAGATTTTGCGGTACGACAAAAGCTAAAATAGTAATAATGAGAGCTATAAGGTTGGTTAAAAGAGTTTTTGAAATATTCATGAGAGTATTTTATAAAATTTTCTCTAAAATACTCTCATGAATTACCGCCAAATGTGTTATGATTGTAACCGTCCCAAAAACTCGTGTCTTTGTAAAGAGATAAACCCTATAGAAACAAAGACAAAGTTTATAATTCTTATGCATCCAAAAGAGTTTAAATATATCAAAAACAATACTGGTAGATTAACATACCTTTCACTAAAAAACTCTGAGCTTTTTGTAGGAATAGATTTTTCAAATCATAATAAAATCAATGAAATTATTGACTATACAAAAAATTACTGTGTTATTCTTTATCCAACGATTGATAGCATCTGCATAAATAAAAAAAAGTTAAATCTTGAGGATAAACAGTTGGTGATTTTTATAATAGATGCAACTTGGGATAGCTCTAAGCCAATTTTGAGATTAAGTAAAAACCTACAAACTTTACCAAAAATTTCATTTACACACACTAAAGTTTCGGCCTATAATTTTAAACGCCAACCCTTTAAAGAGGCTCTTTCAACTATGGAATCAACTCTTTGTGTATTAGAAATATTAACTACACAAAAACAAGAAAATATTTCGCTAAAATCTCTAAAACAGTTTTTAAATCCATTTAAAGAGATGATAAGATTCCAGACAAAATTTAAAAGTTCAAAACCAAGATTTAGGAAAGATGATGATAAGTAATGAAACTGATCTTTTTGCAGAAGAGTTTAAAAATCTTAATCTCTCTTTTAAAGAGATAATTGGAAAAGATTTTGATGATTGTAGTTTTGAAGATTGTAACTTTAGCCATATTTTATTTAAACAGTGCCGATTTGTAGGGTGTAGTTTTAAACATTGCAATCTTAGTCTTATGAGAGTACTTGATAGTCAATTTTCAGATGTTAGGTTTGAAGATTGTAAGATTATAGGTGTTGATTGGACAAAAGCTTCTTGGGAAAGCTTGACTATTCGTCCGATGAAATTTCATAGATGCGTCTTAAATGATTCCTCTTTTTGGGGATTACAATTAGAAGGGATGTTTCTTAGAGAGTGCGAGGCAAAAGAGGTTGATTTTCAAGAAACAAATTTAAAAAAGGTAGATTTTTATGCTACAGATTTTGAAAAAGCACTCTTTAGAAATAGTGATTTAAGAGAGGCAAATTTTGCAGACGCTCTTAATTTTGATATAGATATCAAGATGAGTAAACTCAAAGGGGCAAAATTTAACAGATATGAAGCAGTAAGACTTCTTAAAAGTCTTGGAATTGAGTTAAAATAATGGCTGAAAAATACTCTATGAAAGATGATTTGTTTAATGCTAAAAAAGTAAATAAAATAGCTTTAGAAATTGAAACAGTTTATAAAGGGTTCAAAAGAGTTGCATTTGAAGATGAAGTTATCTCAAAGTTCCCAGAACTAGAGTTAAAGGAGCGGATATTTCACATAAAAGACATGTTCAAAAAGTATCTGCCTGATGATTATATAGTCGCTACAAATATCCTTCTAGATGCATTGCCACAAGAGTTAGATGCTGATAAAAATGATGATGATTTTGGAGATTTTATCTATTCACCTTATAGTGAATATGTAGCAGAGTTTGGATGCACAAAAGAGCATCTTGATTTTTCACTTTTGGCTTTGAAAGAGATGACAAAACGGTTTTCTATAGAGTTTTCTATACGAGATTTTATCAACAACTTTCCAAAAGAGAGTTATAAAATGCTTTGTGAGTGTTCACTCTCAGACAATTACCACCAAAGAAGAGTTGCATCTGAAGGACTTCGTGTAAAACTTCCGTGGGCTAAAAAGATAGAGATAGATTATCATGATAATTTTCCTATACTTGAAAATCTCTATTTTGATAAGACTCGCTATGTGACAAGGTCTGTGGCAAATCATCTAAATGATATCTCAAAGATAGACGCACCCTTAGTACTTGAAACATTAAAAAGATGGAAAAGTTCAAACAAACAAGATAAAAAAGAGATAGAATTTATCATAAATCATGCACTTAGAACTCTTATCAAAGAGGGGAGCAAAGATGCTCTTGCTTTTTTAGGATTTAGTGTAAATCCCAAAATTGAGATCAAAAATTTTAACATTAAAAAAACAGAAGTCGTTATAGGGGAAGCAGTAGAATTTGATTTTGAAATAGTTGGCAAAAAAGATGAAGGGCTGATAGTAGATTATATCTTGCATTTTCAAACAAAATCTAGAAAACTAAGCCCAAAAGTTCACAAAATAAAAAAACTCTCTATAAAATCAGAAGAATCTATCAAAATAGTAAAAAAGCATCTATTTAAAGTCAACATGACAACAAGAAAATTCTATAGCGGGATGCACAAAGTAGAATTGCAGATAAATGGAAAAAGTTATGGAAGTTTAGAGTTTACTCTTAGTTAAACGCATCCTTCATGTGAAAAATATTTTGCAAATTTATTTTTTAACTGTATAATTTAACTTACAGGAGATGATTTGAAATATATTATAAGCATTATTTTAATTTTAACAGCACCAAGTTTTGCTAAAGATTATACAAAAAATCAAAATACAGTAAAGTTTATAAACATGATGGTTAAAGAGTATGATTTTAAAAGATCTTATCTTGAAAAGCTATTTTCTGATGTAACTGTTCAAAAAACTCCACTTCGTCTAATATCAAGAAAACCAACAAAAAAGCCCAGTAAAGAGTTACAAAAAAAATATCCAAAATATGGTGCATGGGATCGATATGTAAAATATAAAGTGACTAAAAAACGAACACAACAAGGCATCTCATTTATAAAAAAACATAAATCTACTTTCAAAAAAGTAGAAAAACTCTACGGCGTTCCTTCTGAGTATATCGCTGCTATCATTGGCATTGAGAGTGTTTATGGTGGCAATGTTGGAAAATATCCTATTTTTGATACTTTGACAACACTTTCATTTGAGAAAAATAGACGAAATAAATTTTTCAAAAGTGAACTTAAAAAATTTATCCTTCTATCTTATCGACAAAAATTTAATCCTAAAAATGTTAAAGGCTCATATGCAGGAGCGATTGGATTAGCTCAATTTATGCCAAGTAATTATGAAGCTTATGGGGTTGATTTTAACAAAGATGGGAAGATAAGCCTACAAAATCCTCATGATGCCATAGCTAGTGTGGCAAGCTATCTCAAGCAAAATGGGTGGAGAAAAAATGAACCAGTTGCCACAAGAGTATCTTATAATGGCACTAGATTTAAGGCTTATAAAACAGGGTACAATAAAAAATATAACCGTTCTCAGTTAAGAGGAATTGCACCAAAATATGGCAAGTGGAACTATAATGACAAAGTAAGACTTATCAAGTTAAATCGAAAAGATTATGATGAACTTTGGTATGCGGCAAAAAATTTCTATGTTATCACTAGATACAATCAAAGTGCATATTATGCGATGTCGGTACATCAATTAGCCAAAAAGATTAAAAAAGCGATATAAAACTAAAACTTGCTACAATTATACAAAAAAGTTTTACAAAAGGGTAAACAATGAAAAAAATTATTATAATTTCACTCTTAACATCAGCTCTTTATTCTGGTGGTATATTTTCAGTAGGACATAAAAACTTTGGTGTTAGTGTAGGTTCTAGCAGTGGATATGGAAACAGTTATACAGTTGTTGGTGTAAATGCAAACTATTTTATAACTGACAATCTCTCTGTTGGAGTAGGATATCAAGGCTGGTTTGGAGATGAACCAGAGATTAATGAAATAAGCATACCAGTAACATACTATGTACCAACACAAAGTAATTATAAACCTTATGCAGGTTTGACTTATCGGCATACTTTTATTGAAGATCCATATAAAGACCACTCTGCCTATGGCGGTCGTGTAGGTATTGCTATCGTTACAAGTGGAAATGCTTTTATGTCTATTGGTTGGGTTCAAGAGTATTATGATGATGGCATAAATGGTAGTCAATCTAGGGGTTATCCTGAGGTTAATGCAGGATTTTCATTTTAGTCCCTCCAAATGATTTTTAAATCGCTCAAAAGCTTTGACTTATTAAATTTTAAAATTGAAGCTTTTAGCCCTCCTATATTGTCCTCAGTCTCTAAAAAATTTTGTAAAAAATAACTTTTTGAGTAGCCTCTATTTTTTAAATAATTTATCATAAAGTTTATATCTTCTTCATTTAATAAATCACGATGTAAGGTTGTTCTTACTTCAAAATTAAAGCTCTTTGAGATAAGAAAGTCCAAAGTGTTAGAGAATAAATCAAATTTATCAGAGTGTGTAATTTTAGAAAATTTATATTTTGGTGCTTTAAAATCTAATGATATAAAATCCAATAAATTTAATTTTATAAGTACTTGTATCTCTTTGAAGTTTGTTCCATTGGTATCTAATTTTATCAAAAAGCCAAGTTTCTTAACCTCTTTGCAAAAAGATATTAAATTGTGTCCTGTTGCTTCACCGCCTGATAGTACAACTCCATCTAAAAGTCCTACTCTTTTTTTTAAAAAGAATAAAACATCATTTAATGACATATTTCCCTTTTTGCTAAAGACTATGGATTTATTATAACAATAATCACACCTCATATTGCATCCCACAAACCAAACGATACAGGCTAAGTGATTTGGAAAGTCAAGATGTGAAAATGGAGTTAAATCATATACAATTTTTTGATTCAATAAACTGTTTTCGCTGTCTATGCTCACCACTCTTGCCAATATTAAAACTCTCTACTGGTCTATGATATCCCATAACTCTTGTATAAACAATACATTTTTGTCTTTTATCATTTAGATTTTTTAATAGTGCATTTTTACCCATGATTTCTCCTTGTACAGTTTTTATTATACAATTTCATCTGTTAATTGATCCATAAGTGACAAAAGAGAGTTAAAATTGTCTTCTGCATCTTGAAATCTTTTCAAAATCATATCTTTTTGTTGGCTATTTTCCATCACACAATCTAAATTTTTATTTATAAGGGAATAAAATTTTATATGATAAGCTTCCATTTTGGCAAATGTAGAGTTTGAACCAAAAAGTTTAACTCCATCACCATAATACCAAACCCCAAACTCACAATTTTTGTAATCTTTCTTTAACTCTTTTGTCTCAGTTTTATTGATAACTGCTGAATATGCATTTGATTTATATATAATATACTGTATCTTAAAATTTGCTAAAAATAGGGCAAAACTACTTTGATTTGACTGTTTTGAAGTTGAATTAATATCTTTTGTAAGTGATAACATAGAGCTTTCAAGATTATGCATTGTCTCATTTGCACTATTTGCGATTTGGCTCATATTAGATGCATTGTTAGAGATGCTACTTGATTGTTGTTGAAGATTTTTGATAGTTATATTGATTTCACTTGTTGCTTTACTTGTTCTATCAGCTAGTTGTTTAACTTCATCAGCGACAACAGCAAATCCCTTGCCATGTTCACCTGCACGAGCTGCTTCTATTGTAGCATTTAATGCTAGTAGATTTGTTTGCTCTGCTATATCTTTTATGAGATTTACAATCGTTGTGATATTGTTTGCATCTGAATCCATCTGATCTATTGCATTTGCAGTATCGATAACTAGCTCACTAAGTTGTGAAAATTCTATTGCAGTTTTTTGGGCAGATTTGAGAGTTTTATTGGCAGACGTTGATGCATTTGAAGTTAATGTTGTAACTGTTTTAAAAGAGTTTTGTGTTTTATTGATATCATTTGTAATTAAATCATAGTTGCCTTTCATCCCTCCATTAAAACTACAAAATGCAGTTGTAAGTTGTCCCATGATTTTATATCTTTCACTCTTTTGTATAGATACTACTGCTTTTTGTAAAGATTTTGCAGTATCTTTAAACTCTCCGTGAAAACCACTTTGAAACATACTTCCATGCATCTTACCTTTGCTAGCAAGTTCTATTGCAGTTCTTGCTTCTCTTAAAATGATTTCTACTTGGTCAAGAGTATTATTTATATCCCAAGCGATAGTCTCTAGCTGTGATTGATTTTTATTTAAAATTATACGAGAAGATAAATTACCATTTTTTGTGTTTTTTAAAGTTGTTATGATTTTTTCAAGTAATAAATCTTCAACTAAGTTACTTCTCCCACCTTGAGGAATAAATAGTGAACCAATTGCTAATACAATCAACACCATAGCTAAAATAGAATAGGAATTTATTATCAAAAAAATTGTAGTTGCTGTTATTAAAGCCAGTAGTGCCATCACGCTTGGATTCTTGATGTTATTCAATTTTTTAACTCCATCTCTTTTTGAAGAGAGATTATAAACTTATCATAGGTAGTATTGTTTTCAAAAAGAAAGTTATTTAAAAGTGAAGATGAAGCTTCTATATCATCACTTTTTTCAGCATTTTGTAATAATTTATAGATAGGGATTATTGCGTCTATAGCACTTTGTGTTGGCTTTCTTCTAACTGATGTATAGCTTATAATTTTACCACTTGCATCCAAATCAGCACTAATACAAGCAAATACCCAATAATAACTACCATCAGCACAAAGATTTTTTACAAATCCAAAAAACTCCTTTTTACTTTGGATTAAATCCCAAGCAACTTTAAAAGCAATTTTAGGCATATCAGGGTGTCTTATGAGACTATGGTCTGATCCTATCAAATCACCTATAGGATAACCAGCCATATCTGCAAATATCTCATTGCAATATATAATCCTACCTTTTATATCTGTTTTGGAAATTATAAAATCATTATCACTAAGTTTTTTTTCACTATTTGTCGCTGTCATAACTCTATTCTATGCAGAAATAGTTAGGAGATAGTCTGAAGATTCAAATAATATCCCATACCATAAACATTTTCTATAGCCTTTGGTGGCAGTTTAACCCTCAGTGTACTTATCAATGTTTTGATAGTAGACTCTTTATACTCTCTATCTTCATTGAACCAAACCTCTTCATAGATGTCTTGATAACTAACTTTTGCTCCATTGTTAACTATCAAAATCTCTAATAAAATAATCTCTTGTTTGGTAAGTGCGATTTGCTGTTGTCTATAAAAAAGTTGCTGTCTTATCTTATCCCATATGTAGTAGTTATTTTTATAAAACCATAAATTTATACTATTTTTTGATTCTACTTTTTGATTCAATTTTGCTAACGCTTTTTTTAGAGAACCCCTACAAATAGGTTTTTCAAGATATGTCACCAAACCAAGTTCAACCGCTTCAATCAAAGCCTTTTTATCTGTTCTTGCTGTTAATAAAATAATACAAACATCACTACCATCTTCTCTTATTTTTTTAGCTACTTCCAAGCCACTTAGATAAGGCATATTTATATCTAAGATGACTACATCAGGCTCTATTTCTCTATATTTTGCTAAAGCTTCTTTTCCATTGACTGCCGTATGAACAAATTTGAAATAGTGTTTAAAATAGTTGCTATAATGTTTTTGAATATCTACTTCATCTTCTGCATATAAGAGTATCATTTGATTTAAAAGATTCATATCTTTTTATACTTATTGAGTTTTATTGTAAATTTTGCACCATCATCTCCATTTTGCACCAATAACTCTCCATCTAAACTTTTAGCAACAATTGTATTTGCGATATACAATCCAAGTCCAGTCCCTTGTGAACTACTTTTTGTTGTAAAATATGGATCAAAAATATCATCAATTATTTTTTCATCTATCCCACCTGCATTATCTTCTATCTCTATAAATATACACTCTTTGATTGAAGATAAAGATATAACAATTGTTGCATTTTTAATGTTATTTAATATATGGGCATCTTTTGCGTTGCTTATTATTGTTAAAATTATCTGCATAAGTTCAGATTTATATGAGTTAATTTCTATCTCTTCACGGAATCTTATTTCAAATGATATTTTCTTATACTCTAAAGACGATGACAATAAATTTTGAGTATCTACCAATAATTCATTTATACTAAAAGTCTCTTTTTTCTTTTTTGGATTAAAAAAACTACTAAAATCTTCTATTGTTTTGGACATATACGTTGTTAATCTTTCAGCTTCATTTAGATAGTTATCAAAACTATATTTATTTAGCGTTTTATTTTCATATTCATAATCTAAATTTACTAAAACACCATTTAAACTAGCTAACGGCTGTCTCCATTGATGCGAAATATTTGTAATCATCTCCCCCATTGCAACTAGTTTACTTTGTTGATGTAACATATTATCTTTCTCTTTTGACTTTTCAAGCTCCTTTTGCACTCTTATCTTTAAATCTCTGTTTAATTTATGTAAAAGATATTGTCTATATAGCACAAACAGTATTATTAGAAAAAAGAGAGCTAAAATTTTATAAAACAGGGAATAATCAACATTTTTTTCTATAGTTATTGTTAAGTATTTATTTTTGATATTAACATGATCTTCAATTGTTAGCTTGTCTATTGCTTTTTGAAAAATAGTATTTAAGAGTGGTTCATCTTTTCTAGTTGCGATTGATAACCCTAGATATTCATCAAATTTGGCAACTACTTTAAGTTTTCCTAAATACTCATTTTGGATTTTACTTCCCACAACCTCTAATGCTTCTATATATCCATCTAATTTGTTATTTTTTACAAAAACTAAACCTTTATCCAAACTCTCTATCTCTACAAAATTTATATTTTTATGCCTATTTTTAAGTAACTCAAAATAGGCATATCCTTTTGTAATTCCAATCTTTTTATCTACAAACTCTTCAAAAGTCCCAACAAATGGCTCAGCTTCTCTACCAATAACAACCAAAGTAGAGTTAAAATATGGTTTTGTAAAATCCATATACTCTTCTCTTTTAGGTGTTTTCATAGCAAAAGGTAAGATATCACACTTTTTTTGTTTGAAAAACTCTAGTGATTCACTCCAACTTGTAGTTTTAACTAACTTTATTGGGATATCAATTATTTTAGAAAGAATATCTACATAATCTTTACTCATCCCCTTGTGTTTACCACTTTTATCTATTGCCTCAAAAGGAAGCCAAGAGGGATCAATACACATTGTAATATTTTGCTTTTTTGCTAAATATTCACTCTCTTGTGATGTAAAATGAATATTTTCACTCAAATCATCATAGATAAAGTTATCAAAACTCAATTTTTTATTTTTCTCGATCAAGCCCAATTCTACAAAATTTTCTCCTATCATTTTGACTCTATTTTTGTCAATACTTCCTATAGGATAAAGTTTTGGCAATATAAGATTTTCTGTCTGCTTTGCTTCATATTTTAGAGCTTCTTTTGATTTATTTTGAGTATTGTATTTTTTAAGTATGAGTTCTATTATCTCATCTTGGTTTTCTAGGGCATATTCCCACCCTTTTATACTCGCTTCTCTAAATGCTTTAACTCTATCTGGATAATTATTTAACTCATTTTTTGAAGTAAAAAGATTAACATCATAAAACTCAGCACTATAAACTGTGGGATTAAAAAGATTGTATTTTACACCTGCTTTATCTAAAAAGTAAGTTTCATTTGTTGTAAATACGGTCATTGCATCTACTTTTTTGTCTATAAAATCATTTATATCAAATGTATGTTTTACCATTGTGTATTGATTTGTATCCAATCCAAATCTCTTAAACATCAACCTAATCACATGTTTTCCATCTACACCCATAATTGTTTTACCAATTAAATCACCTGGCAACTCAATATCTTTTTGAGAGACCAATACCAAAGCAGATTGTTTAAAAAAGTTTGCCATAAAAACTACAGGTTTACCTTCAAGAAAGCTAGATACAATATTTGAATAAGTTATACCATACTGAGCTTTACCAGTTAAAATATTTTTGATAATATCATCACCAAGATACTCTAAAAACTCTACATCAAGTCCAATATCTTTATAAAAACCTCTCTCTTTTGCAGCATAAAACCCTGCAAATTCAAACTGATGTTTCCATTGAAGCTGTAACTTTACTTTTTCCATTTTTGGTTCATTTGCAAAAACTGAAGATATAAAAAGTATAAAAAACAAGAAAAACAGTTTCATTTTATCCCTAATAAAGCAAATTATTTGCATTATATCTTTGAATAGTTAGGAAATAGTCAGGAAAAAGAGAGTTTTAAACTACCGCACTCTCCTTTGACAACTCCTCCAAAAGCTCTTCATCACATCTAGGACAATACTCATGCTCTCCCTTTAGATATCCATGTTTTGGGCAAACAGAAAAAAGTGGCGTAACTGTAATATATGGTAATCTATAATTTGTGATGACATTTTTTACCAATTTTCTACAAGCCTCAGTAGAGCTAATCTGCTCTTTCATATAAAGATGAAGAACAGTTCCTCCCGTATATTTGCACTGTAACTCATCTTGCAAATCAAGTGCTTCAAATGGGTCATTGGTCAAATCTACTGGTATTTGAGATGAGTTTGTGTAGTAGATATTTTCATCCATTCCAGCTTGGATGATGGCATCTTTATACCTCTTTTTATCCTCTTTTGCAAATCTATAAGTTGTACCTTCAGCTGGTGTTGCTTCAAGATTATAAAGATTTCCACTCTTTTCTTGATACTCTACCATCTTTTCTCGCATATGATTTAAGAGTTTTGTTGCAAACTCTCTTCCTGCATCTGTACTTATATCTTCACAATCATCTGTAAAATTTCTTACCATTTCATTCATTCCATTTACTCCAATGGTTGAAAAGTGGTTATTAAAACCTGGTAAGTACCTCTTTGTATATGGGAAAAGTCCTCTCTCAAACATATCTTGAATAAATACTCTTTTCTTTTCAAGTGTAGATGCAGCATAATCCATAAGTTGGTCAATTCGCCTTATCAAAGCTTTACTATCACCCTTATGCAAAAATCCAAGCCTTGCCATATTTAGCGTCACAACACCGATACTTCCAGTCATCTCTGCACTTCCAAAAAGCCCACCACCTCTCTTTAAAAGTTCACGAAGATCTAGTTGAAGCCTACAGCACATGCTTCTTACATGCCCTGGTTTATATGCCTCTTCATTAGCAATTAATTCTCCATTTTTATCTCTTTTATATTGACTTCCGATAAAGTTTTGAAAATATGATGATCCTATCTTTGCACTGTTTTCAAACAACAAATCACTATTTTCCCCATACCAATCAAAATCTTCTGTAATATTTACAGTAGGTATCGGAAAAGTAAAAGGCTGACCTGATTTATCACCTTCTGTCATAATTTCATAATATGCACGATTTATAAGATTCATCTCTTTTTGAAAACATTTGTAAGTCATCTCTTCTAAAGTGTTGCATCCTCTATTTTTAGCCTCTTTTAAAAGCTCACTATCTCTCATATCTTTAAAAAGATGTTTCTGTTCTCTTGTTGGAATTTGGTCTTTTAAATCATCTGGAACACTCCAGTCAATTGTGATATTTGTAAAAGGACTCTGCCCCCAACGGGCAGGAACATTTAGGTTATAGACAAAACTTCTAACCGCCTTTTTTATCTCTTTAAACTCCAATTTATCCCTAAAAACATAAGGAGCAAGATAAGTATCAAACGACGAAAAAGCTTGAGCACCAGCCCATTCACTCTGCAAAATTCCTAAAAAATTCGCCATCTGCCCAAGAGCTTCTCTAAAGTGCTTGGGTGCATCACTCTCAACTCTCCCTCTAACCCCATTAAAACCTTCATCAAGCAATACTCTAAGACTCCACCCAGCACAATACCCAGTCAAACAATCCAAATCATGAATATGATAATCCCCATTTCTATGAGCTTGACCCTCCTCCTTAGAGTAAATCTTATCAAGCCAATAGTTTGCTATAACTTTTCCTGCAGTATTGTTTACTAAACCTGCATTTGAGTATCCTGTATTTGAATTAGCTTTAATCCGCCAATCAGTTCCATTTATATACTCTTCTATCGTTTGAGTTGAATTTACATAAGTAGTATCATCATCTAGTAGATTTTTTCTTTGCATCTTGTGTGTATGTCTATACAAGATAAATGAACGCATAACATCAAAATACCTCGCTTTATAAAGCTCTTGTTCAATAATATCTTGAATATCTTCAACCGCGATGACTCTTCTGTTCTCTAACTTTTCTAAGACATTTAAGAAAATGGCATTGTCATAAATTGTATTTTCACTTTTAAAAGCTTTTTTTATCGCATCTTCTATTTTATATGGTGTAAACTCTTTATAATTTCCATCTCTTTTTAATATCTTTTCAATCATATACGCATCCCCTATCTTAAAACTTTTTGTCAATTCTATTCCAATAATTCTTAAATTACTTTCTCCATATAAAACTAAAATCAAAATCAATTTTACAATTATCCGCTTCAAATGTATAAACTTCATCACTAAAATCACCAATTTTACGATAAACAAAATCAATTAACTTATAAAGTTTTGCTTTTCTACTCTCAGGATAGACTAAGATATAATATTTTACACCCTCTTCTTTGACATATAAACTCCTCATTCTCTAAAAATATTATAGCATGTGTATAAGAATTTTACAGATATAATCTAATTAAAAATTAGGAGAAACAAGCGTGAGAATAACAAAAAGAGTGACATTTATAGCAAAACCCGATTCGATTCTTAAGATGAAAGAACTTTTAACGGCTATGGTAAAACCAAGTAAAGCCGAAGATGGATGCATATTTTATGATATTTTCCAGTATGAAAACCAAAGAGAAAAGTTTATGGCTGTTGAAACTTGGAGAGATGAAAAAGCCTTAGATGGACACAAAGCATCTGAGCATTACAAGATATACAAATCAAGTTATGAGCAATACTGTCTAAAAAAATATAGTGACGAATTAGAAGTACTTGGATAATGGCAAAATTTATTGTTTCACAAGATATCGCAATTTTAGATAGAGGAGTTGGCAATGATAACCGTTTTGTAGCAATAGAAGGTGTTACTGTTGATGAGTATGGAGCATTGGATGCAACAAGCTTAAGTGCTGCAAAAAGGGCTCTTTCTAATGAAGCAGTTAAAAACGGAGCTGAGCGAATTCATCAAAGTAATTGTGTAGATATGTCCAAAGGACTTGAAGCAAGTGACGATATGATAGTTGCATTTAATAAAGAAGATATTATCTACACCTCTATACAGAGTGGTTTTGCGATAGAGAAGTTTATGATTAAAAATAGACTTTTAATACCAGCGAGCAAGCTTATATGAGAAAATTTTTCTTTTTAGCAGCTTCACTCTTACTGCTCTTTGGATGCAGTAGTACATCAAGAGGTATAGATGCAACTCCAGCAACAGATGGAGTAAAAATTAAACCCTATTTTTCACAAACAGACAGCAACTACAACTTAGGTGGAGGAGTTGATGATTTGATTGTAAAAGAGATTGAAAATGCTAAAAAAAGCCTTAGATTAGCAGTTTATGGATTTACAAATGATAGGCTTAGAGATGCACTTATCGTAGCTTACAAAAAAGGAGTAGATGTTAAAGTTATTACAGATGATGGAGAATTTTACAAAAAAGATATTGTTGTTTTAAAAGATGCAGGGATTGAAGTTGTAAATGATGAAAACCCATATGCTCTTATGCATCATAAGTTTCTTGTGATTGATGGTGTTGTTGTTTGGAGTGGCTCGGCAAACTATTCATACTATGCATTTTATAAAAACAATGAAAACTTAGTAAAGATTACCAGCTCAAAAGTTGCAAAAGTTTATCTTGATGAATTTAAAGAACTTTATGAACATAAAGATTATGAAGGTGCATACATAAGTGATAATTTAGAGATTTATTTCTCTCCTGAAGATGATTTTGAGCAGAAACTTCTTCAACTCATTGAAAGTGCAAAAGTTTCTATAGATTTTTTAGCTTTTGCATTTACAAATGAAAAAATTTCAGATGCATTAAAAGCAAAGTTTGATGAAGGTATCAAAATTAGAGGAGTATTTGATAAAAAACAAAATGACGGCTTTTTAAAAAAATATTCAAAATACAACACACTTCTCTCATATGGTTTGGATGTAAAGCTAGATGGAAATAGACAAACTATGCACAACAAAGTCTTTATCATCGATGACAAAACAGTAGTTACAGGTTCATACAACTTTACAGTCAAAGCAAATTATGACAATAATGAAAATGCCATCGTTGTACACAACGACGAATTTGCTTATCGATATCTTGAGGAGTTTGAAACTATTTGGTCACTTGGGGAAAACTAAGGGAATTTCTATCTCAATTGGTGGAGCAGTTAAAGTTTTTAAAAATGATACAACCAATCTAACATCCTCTTTATCCAATCCCCTATCCCTGAAAAATGGAGATCTTATTTTCACAGGCTTTCTGCCTCCATTTCCACATATGGTGACTGCTTCTTCTAGTGTATTTACTGATCCATCATGAAAATAGGGAGCAGTTTTTTCTACCTCTCTTAAAGTGGGTGTCTTAAAAGAACCGTACCAAATTTTACTCTCTCTTAATTCATATACACCTAAATCTTTTTCATCTCCTAAGCCGACATTATTAAAGCTCTCATTTGTAAAATTAAATCCATTGTGACATCTATCACATTTTCCTATCTCTTGAAATGTTAAAAAACCCTCTTTTGCATCCATGCTTATTGCATCTTTATCACCTTTTATCCACTTATCAAAAGGAGCTTCTGGAGCTATCAAAGTTCGTTCAAATGTTGCAATTGCTTTTACAATACTATCTTTAGTGATACCCTCATCACCAAAAGCTTTAGAAAAAAGTTCTCTATAACCTTTAATTTTTTTTAATTTTTCTACTAATTTATCCATTGGCATATTCATCTCTACTCTATCCTCAATAGGTCCTTTTGATTGTTCCTCTAAGCTACTAGCTCTTCCATCATGAAAAAAAGAGTTTAAGTATGCACTATTTATAATTGTTGGAGAGTTTCTTCTACCCTTTTTACCTTCAACTCCTATAGACTTAGCACTTGCATCACTCCATCCAAGTTTTGGATTATGACAAGATGCACAAGAGATAGTATCTGTAGATGATAACCGTTTATCAAAAAAGAGAAGTTTCCCAAGCTCAACTTTTTGCTCAGATGAGGGATTATTTTTTGGGTAAGGAACATTATCTGGTCTTAACCAATACTTCAAATCATTAGCATTTATGGTTGTAAAAAAAATAAATAGTGCCAAAAAAGATAAATTTGCTTTCATAAATACAATTATAACTAAAAAATCCGATATTATATAAACTATCTATTATATTAGATATAATACAATTATTTAAAAAAGGAGGCAGAATTATGAATATAAAAAAGATATTGGTATCTGCTATTGTGCTATTTGCAGTTTCAGCATACGCATCAAATGAGGGAGCTAAGCTTTTTAAAAAATGTGCAATTTGCCATGGTGTAAATGCTCAAAAAAAATCACTTGGTGTTAGTGAAGTTATAGCAGGTTGGCCAGCAGATAAAATTGTTAAAAAACTTAAAGGTTATAAAGCAAAAGAGATTAACACTTACGGTTTTGGCAAAATGATGCAAGGACAAGCGATAAAACTAGATGAATCACAAATGAAGGTAGTTGCTAAATTTATTGAAAGCTTAAAACCTAAAACTGTAAACAAGATGAAAGAGACTAGACTAGTTTCTGAGGACAAAAGATATCATGCATTTTTAAAAGATTATTTTAAAAAAAATCGTCATGCTACAACAAAAGAGGCAAATATAGCATGGAAGAAACATCTTCTTGAAAATAAATAACCGTTCAAACCTAAGGAAAAAATAATGCAAGATTTCAAAAATTTTATTAAAAAAACAATTATCACAGTATCTATTGGCTCAATGCTTACAATTTCGTATGCACAGGCAGAACAAAACAGAGATGCTCTAAAAGTAATAAAACTACTAAACAAAGAAAATTTAAGTGACAATGACTTTGATACAATAGAAAGTTTAGTTTCTCAATTAAGTAATGTAAATGTCAAAGATGCTGATGGATATACACCACTCATATCTGCTGTTGCTGGTGGATATACTGAAATTGTAAGACAACTTTTGGTTAAAGGTGCAGATATAGAAGCAGATGTTAGTGGATTTACACCACTTATTTTTGCAGCAAGAAATGGTCGTTCTAAAATTGCAAAAATGCTAATAAAAAAAGGTGCAAATATAAATGCTGAAAATAAATATGGAAAAACGGCACTCTATTATGCAACCCAAAGTGGTCTTGATGATGTCTCAAAACTTTTGATAGAAAAAGGAGCTGATGTTAATGTTAAAGATAAAAAAGGTTTAACTCCGCTTATTTACGCTATGAAAAATGCACTTTTAGACTCTTCAAAACTTTTGATAGAAAAAGGTGCTGATGTTAATGTTAAAGATAAAGATGGCTTAACACCTCTTCTTTATGCCACAAGAAATGCCCTCGAAGAACTTTCAATACTTTTGATTAAAAAAGGAGCAGATGTTAATGTTAAAGATAAAGATGGTCTAACACCTCTTCTTGAAGCAGTTCATAATGGACTAGAAAAAACTGCAACACTCTTGATAGAAAAAGGTGCAGATGTAAATGCTCATACTAAAGATGGAGTTGCTCCACTATTTTATGCATCAGAAATTGGCTCTTTAGAGATAGTTTCACTTTTGATAGAAAAAGGTGAAGACATAGATGCAAAAGATAAATATGGCAAAACAGCTCTTTTTATAGCACTACAATATAAACATCCAAAAACTGCAAAATTTTTAATAGAAAAGGGAGCAAATGTAAATATTGCGAACAAAGATAAAGAGACTCCTCTCATCTATGCAACACAACAAGGATTTTCAGAACTTGCACTTTTGCTTATAGAAAAAGGTGCAGATGTTCACATCAAAGATTCATATAAAGGAACATCGCTTAGCTATGCATCTGAAAAAGGTATGAAAAAAGTGATAGAACTACTTCTAAAAAAAGAGGTGGATGTAAATGTAAAAGATCAAGAAGGAGCGACAGCTCTTAGCAATGCAAAAGATAAAGGTTTCACTGATATTGTAAAACTTTTAGAAGAGCACGGGGCAAAGTAAGTTATAACCCTGGTGCTTTCCACATAGATTCTGTAACTCCCTCATCTACAAGAGCGAGTTGCACTTCGTAAGCTTTCTTCCATTTTTTTCTAATCTCTTTATACTCTTGATGGTTCTCCATACTAGGCAAACATGACCTATCCCACCTAACAAGCTCTTTTGAAGCACTCTCAATACTCTCATAAATCCCAGCACCAACACCAGCAGCAATTGCACATCCAAGTGCAGAAGCCTCTTTGACTTCAGGAATTTTCACCTTTTTACCCGTCACATCAGCTAAAATCTGAGGCCATAAAAAACCTTTACTCGCACCTCCAGCAAAGACAATCGTATCAAATGAAACTCCAGTAAATTTTTCAATATTTTCCAAGTTTTCTGCCGAAACGATACAAGCATTCTCTTCTAATGCTCTAAACATAGACGCTTTATTATAGAGATTAGGGTCAAGTCCCAAATTTAAAAAAGAGGGACTAGCATGATACCACTTGCCATACTTCATAACATCTGAAAATATAGGAATAATCCCATATGAACCAACAGGAACCTCTCTAGCCATCTCTTCCAAAATAACATAAGTATCTACATCTCTCTTTTGAGCAAAAAGTTTTTCACTCTCACAAAGTGAGTCTCTAAACCACCGCATCACACTTCCAGCGAAAAAAGTTATACCCTCAACTTGATTTATACCCTGTATGACATGTGGATTTATACGAACACCCATATCTTTTGGTACTTTTGAACTTTTAACATTAACAATTTGTTGCCAAAAAGTCCCACCTAAAATTGCAACTTCACCTTCATTTACAACCCCTAAACCTGCACAACCTAGTTGAACATCACCGCCACCCATAACCACTTTTGTACTGCTATCTAAGCCACTTGTTTTATCAACAACCATACCAATAACAGTTCCACTCTCAACTGAGGGAGGAAATATCTCAGATTTTATACCTACTTTTTCAGCCATAAGTGGTAGCCAATCTCTTTTTTCCAAAGAGTAGATACCTGCAGTTCCAGCATTTGATGGATCACTAAAAATATCACCACTAAGTTTTGCTAATATCCAATCACTAATCATAGAGATTTTGGTACATTTTTCATAAATATCAGAACGATTTTTTTTAACCCATAAAAGTCTAGGCAATGCCCCAAGAGCAAAAGTCTGTCCACTCAACTGATAAAACTCTTTTTCAATACCAGGAAATTCACTTTTAAGCTCTTTTACCTCAGCAGCTGCCCTTGCATCTACATTTGCAACTGCCCAAAGTTCATCGCCATTTTCATCATAAAGGACTATACCTTCTCTCATACTTGTTGCACTAACCGCCAAAATATCAGTTACATCGATATCTGAAGTTGTCTCTTTTATACATTCACAAATAAGTTCCCAATTTTTACCACAATCAAACCCCATTGAGTTTGCTACGCCCTCTTCCTCTATGTGAGTCCACTCCCTAGATGCAATAGCTATTTGATTACCATCAGTATCAAACAAAACAGCTCTACCACTTCCTGTTCCTGCATCAATTGCCAAAAGATATTTTATCATGCAAACTCCTTAAAATATAACTCTTATATTACCATGTTTTTCACGATATATTTCAAGTTTTTGCAAATAAATT
>JAMONX010000034.1 GCA_027066435.1 Campylobacterales bacterium | reverse complement strand
TTAGTTGGATATATGCCAATTTTTTACCCTTAATGCTTTGTTATGATTGATTAAGTGTATCTAACTCTTCTAGTAGATACTCCCAACTATCACTTGTAGGGTATTCGCTTATTATGTGAATCTAAGATATTTAATTTTTTAGTTAAAGTTGTTTTATACAAGGTTGAAACCTTGGCTTCCGACTTTGGAAGCCGTATTTCAATGTGACACAAAATAAAGCTTTTGATTTAAACACTTTACACAGAGGCAGTTATTTATGGCTGCATGTTTTCAGTCTTTAAAAATATTTTTTAATATAAGAATCCTAGATTATTTAGCTTAGAAATATCAGCTAAAATAGAAGGTATGAGAAGTTACATCTTCCTATAAAAAAACCTAATAACCTTTCTCAAAGTAGAGTTTTGCATCTTCTCCATCATCCAAAGTTCAGCGACTCTTTTGCTCAAAAACCCCATAGTTGGAAAGGAGTGAGCTAAAAACATGACAGAGTGAAGTCTTATCTTTTTTTGTATTATGAGAGCCCATTCGTTTATCATCTCTCCTGAACCTTCGCCCACTATACTGACACCATAAACTCTACCAAAACTGCTAACATGTACTTTTATAAAACCTATGCCTACATCTTCAACTATCGCACATCCGTAATCTTCATATTTTGCTATGACAGTTTTGTATTTTATCTTTGTATTTTTTAGTTCTTGTTCGCTCATTCCGACATATGAGATAGCTGGCTCTGTAAAAACTGTCCACGGAACAACATAGTTTTTGTAGCTAAATAGAGAAAAAGGGCTGATAGCATTCATGATTGCAAACATGCCTTGATGCATTGCCGCGTGGGAGAGCATAAGTCCTCCTGTGCAATCTCCTACTGCATAGATATTTTTATCTGTGGTTCGCTGTTTATTATCAACCTTTATACCATTTTTATCAAAACTTACTTTGGTATTTTCTAGTTTTAGACTCTCTAGTGCTATTTCTCTTCCTGATGCTAAGAGAAGTTTCTCTGATTTTATCACAATCCCATCTTTTGTTGTGATTAAAATTTCATTTTTCTCTTTTTTGACACTTATAATCTCTTTTTTGTTATAAATATCTATTCCCTCTTTTTGAAATACTTCTTGCAAAATCTCACTTGCATCTATATCTCCACTAGATATAAGCCTATTATTAAAATGGACAATGTGACACTTTGTTCCAAGCTTAGAAAATGCTTGAGCCAATTCACATCCCACAGCTCCTCCTCCTATGATAGTTAAGCTTTTTGGGATTTTGTCTAATTGAAAAATATTTTGATTTGTTAAAATTTCAATATCATTTATACCTTCAATTTTTGGAATCATAGGTCTTGTTCCTGCTGCTATAAAAATATTTTTTGCACTCAAAACTCTATCTCCAACTTTTACATGTTTGGAGTCGATAAAATGTGCGTTTCCTGCCCCCAAGATAAGCTCTACTTCATCAAACATTTTGAGAGTTTTTTTATCAGAGATATAATTTAACTGTTTATTTATAAGGGTAAATGGTTCTTTGAGGTTGGGGGTTTTATCTGAAGTTAAGTTTAAGTTTTTTAATTTTGTCGTAGCATGTTTGTTTTTTGACATTTTTAAAAGGGATTTACTTGGGATGCATCCAGTGTTTAGACACTCTCCGCCAACTTTATCTCGCTCTATCGCACACACTTTTAACCCACACTCAGCCCCCAATATAGATACAGCCATACCAGCTGGTCCCAAACCTATACAGATAACATCAAAATACTCTACTCTCATTAATTTCCAATAACTTAGATATTACTCTGAATTATATTGCATAATTCAGGGTTTAATGATATTATCTACATATTGCTTTTAAAAAAGGAAAAGATATGGAAATCACACTAAATAAACCATTAGATATGCATCTGCATCTAAGAGACAATGAGATGCTAAAAACTGTAGCACCATTAAGTGCTAAAACTTTTTCATCTGCTATCATCATGCCAAACTTGGTTCCACCTGTTACAACAATCGAAGATGTTATCTCATATAAAGAGAGAATTATCGAAGCTTGTGGAGATGAAAGCTTTGATCCACTTATGACACTTTTTTTCAAAGATGATTATAGTTATGATTTTCTAAATTCTGCAAAAGAGCATATTTTTGCGATAAAACTCTATCCTGCAGGTATCACAACAAATTCTGAAGGGGGAGTAAGTACTATTGATAGTGAAACTCTAAAAAAAACACTTGAAGCTATGAGTGAACTTGGCATCCCTCTTTGTGTTCATGGCGAGAGCGATGGATTTGTGATGGATAGAGAGAAAGAGTTTGTGCCAATTTATGAAGAGTTAGCGACAAAATTTCCAAACTTAAAAATTATTATGGAACATATAACCACAAAGGATAGTGTAGAGGCATTAGAGCGACATTCAAACCTTTATGCGACGATTACCCTTCATCATCTGCTTATCACGCTTGATGATGTAGCAGGAGGGATGTTGCATCCTCATTTGTTTTGTAAACCTATCGCAAAAAGACCAGAGGATAGAGCGGCACTTTTAAAAGTTGCACTAGATGCTCATCCAAAAGTGATGTTTGGAAGTGACTCAGCTCCACATCCTAAACACGCAAAAGAGTCATGTGGGTGTGCAGCAGGTGTTTTTACTGCACCTATCGCTTTGCAGGTTTTGGTAGAGCTTTTTGAAAAACATGATAAGTTAGAAAATTTACAAAAGTTTATAAGTGATAATGCACAAAAAATTTATAACTTTAAACCTTGTGAAAAAGTAGTAACATTGGAAAAAAAATCATTTATAGTTCCTACTTCTTATAACGATGTTATTCCTATGTATGCAGGAAAAGAGATAAGCTGGAGTATAAAATCAATCTCTTAAAACTATTACTTATAACAACACTTTTTACAACATATATAAAAGCAAAAGATATAGAATTTTCAATTTTTGAACTTACTATAATCGCACAGAAAGTTTATCAAAATGAGTGTGGTGGAAAGTTGGAAAAATTGATTTTTTGGAGTGATCGTGAAAACTTTGCTTCTATCGGAATAGGTCATTTTATCTGGTATCCAAGAGGTGTAGAAAAAAAGTTTGATGAAAGCTTTCCTAAGCTTTTGGAGTTTATGACACATCAAGGTGTGAAGATTCCTAGCTGGTTAGAAGAGAATAACTCCAACCCTTGGAGTAACAAAGAAGAGATGCTAAAAGACTCAAGAGTGAACGAACTTAGAGAGTTTTTGCAACAAACCATATCTATCCAAATACTTTTTTTAGCAAAACGAATAAACAAAGCTTTACCAAAAATTTTAAATACAATAGAACCAAACAGACATGATAAAATTATCAAAGCATTTGATTTAGTAGCCAATGAAAAAGATGGATATTATCTTCTTATAGATTATGTAAATTTTAAAGGCGAGGGCATAAAGCCAAGCGAAAGATACAATAACCAAGGCTGGGGACTTTTACAAGTTTTAGAGTGTATAAATGAAACAAAATCTCCAAAAATAGAGTTTGCAAGATGTGCTAAAAAGGTATTGCAACAAAGAGTGGATAATGCACCCAAAGAGCTAGATGAACAAAAGTGGTTAAACGGGTGGTTTAATAGGATAGATACATATCTCTAGTTCAATCTTTAGAAGTTTCCTTTAATGTCTGAAAAAATGTAACAATATCCAAAATATCCTTGGTTGGTAGATAGTTAAATGAGGGCATAGAAGATATATTTTTTCCATCAGCTACAACAGCATTTGGTTTTACAATAGACTCTATCAAATAGACTGTGGACGCATATCCTCCGATATTTGTGAGATTAGGAGTTGTTTTATAGTTATGACAAGAGGCACAATATTTTTTTGCAAGCTCTTTGCCTCTTTTTATATCTCCCTCTGCTTTTGCGTTTAATGTTGCTAAAAGGGCATTATCCTCTTTTGCATCCTTACTAACCCCAACCCAAGAAGATAAAAGCTTTAACCCTTCATTGTCATTTTCACTATGCCAAATAACAAATGAGACAGCGATTGCATCTGAACTTAGGTTGATATAGTTATCTTTGATGGGTCTTATCAGAGTTCCTCTCCAGTTTTTGCCTAGATGCTCCATACTAGAGGTTGAATTTATCTCTATATTCTTTATAGACTTTGAGCCTTCGGCTATAAATGTTTTTTTATTTTTTGATTTATAAAATCTCTGTTTGTGAACTAAAACTTCTCTATCTTTGCTTCCCATTTTGATATATGGAAGTTTTCCAATCTCTAAATTTGAAGCAAACTGGATAGTAAATCCATCAGCATAATTTGTACCGTTTAACTCTTTTTGAACACTTTTTGTTTTATCATGCCACTCAATCAAAAATGCAATATTTTTTTCATTATAGAGTACTCTAACCCCCGCTTTTTTGGCTTTTGCTGTGCTATTTGTTTCTGGATAGAGTATAAGTTCTGAAACTTTTGCAGTCATCCATTCTCTGGAAATGGGGGTAATTTTACTAAGGTCTGTTTTGCTTTTTCTCGCCTCAATAGTTAATGCCTGAAGTGATATATATGTTATAAGTATAGTAAAAATAATCTTTTTCATTGTTTCCCAATTAAGATTTATTAAGTGATTATACATAAAAATTCATAATATAAATATGACAGCGGCACGGAAAGTCCGCACCGTCCCCTCTGCCCTATATAGCAGTAATACACAATTAGTAGAGTTACTAAAATCTTGCTACAGTGTAATTATAGTATAAATAGGATAAAATTTATCTTAATTAGGAAAAAGAGAGGACTTTTATGAAAATACCAAAATTTATTACACTTATCTATATTATCATTTTAGGAGCTACTTTGGGAGCTGGATTATATGCTGGGGTTGTTGTCGCACCTGTTACTTTTAATAGTGAGATTTATCTTGGAAGTGAGCTTCTTAGTAGATTTCAAGAGGGGCTTATTATGAGTGAAAACTTTGTTCGACTTGGTTATCTGGTTACATTTACAGTGGTTTGTGTTGTACTTTATGAAGGATACAAATATAAAATGTTAGATCGTGAAGCTTTTAGTACTATACCAGCTTTTTTAGCAATCAGCAGTGGGCTTTTATACTCTTACTACTATATACCGCAAATTCTTCATATGCAAAAAGAAGGGGAGAGTATAACTGATAGCAAATTATTTGAAAATCTTCACTTTGCATCTGAGCTTGATTTTAAACTTTTTACACTTGCTCTTTTAGTTTTACTTGCAAGAACGCTATATCGAAACCTTAGGGCTTGAGGTGATTTTGTCAAATGTTGTAAACTGTTTATTATGATATGCATCTATCGCATATCTGCCAATCATAGCTGCATTATCAGAACAAAATTTTAACTCTGCTAGATGCAATAATACTTTGTGTGAATCACAGAGCTTTTGGATTTCAGCTCTTAGATATAGATTCGCACTTGCTCCACCTACAATTGCAAAGTTTTTAATTGTTCTAGTTTTAAATATTTTTTTCAATTTATGTATAAGATGAGTAGATGCAGTCTGTTGAAAAGAGGCACAAATATCTGATATATCTTGTTTACTTTTTTTATCTCCAAGCTCTTGTATCTTTAGCCTAACTTGATTTTTTAATCCCGAATATGAAAATGCAATTTTAGGTGAATTCAAAAGTGGTACTGTAAAGTTAAATCGTTCACTATCACCTTTTTTTGCATACTCTTCCACGATTGGACCTCCAGGATAACCAAGTCCTAACATTTTAGAAACTTTATCAAAACTCTCACCAAAACTATCATCCATTGTAGTTGCTAAAATCTTAAAATCACCAAATCTATTTGCCTCAATAACCTGAGTATGTCCACCAGAAACAAGTAAAATAATTTGAGGAAATAGGATTTCTTTTTCTATAAATAGCGAATAGATATGTCCATGAAGATGATTTACTGCGATTATAGGGAGATTTAAAGAGATAGAGAGAGCCTGAGCCATTGCGACCCCTTCAACCAAAGTGACTGAGAGTCCAGGTTCATTTGTAACTGCTATTGCTTTTAAGTGTGGAAAATATATTTTTGTCTCCTCTAAAATCTTAGGAAGTGCTTCTGCGTGGAGACGAGCGGCTAGTTCTGGAACTACCCCGCCATATTTTGAATGATCTTTTTCTTGAGAAATCTTTTTATGAAAAATTAATTTTTTGCTCTCTATCTCTGTTATAGCGATGGAGCTATCATCGCAACTACTCTCAATACTTAAAATCATGTAAATCCTTTTTTGAAGTGTGACTTTAGCTTATATACTATTTTTATTGCAAAAAGTATAAAAAGTAATTTATATTTTATATTTTTCAGCATACTTTAATAAAAATCATGTAAAATTCAAATTTTATTTTACTAAAGTATTAATATTTTTAATATTCGCTAAAGTATTCAGTTTTCTGACCGATAATAGTGAAATATGAGAGTATTTTTGTACTTGAGTATAATAAAAGTATCAACCCAAAATAAGGATAAAAAATGACTGTAGAAGAGTTAGAATTACTAGGAACTTTAAGTGAATTAGATTTGGATTCTCTTGATGATGATTCACTAGCATCACTACTAGAAGAGGCACTAGAGATAACAGATGAAGACCCATATGAGGCTATCACTTTTATCACAGAAAATAGCGAAATAGGCTATGAAGACTTACAGAGGGTTTATAACACATTTAAGAAATAAGGCTTAGCCCTATTTCTTATACATTTGCAAACTCTCTAACCTCTTTATCTATCTCAAATATATCATCAACTGATGATGGTACAAAATCATAAAATTTTTTATAAGCCTTAATTGTAATCTTAGAAATATCTAAAAATGAGATCTCTTTTTTAAAAAACTTCTCTATTGCAACTTCATTTGCAGCGTTTATTACCGCTCCTAGGTGGGGTTTGCTTAAAATATCATCTTTAATTTCCCAGATGGGATATCTATTAGCTTCTATTTTTCTAAACTCTAGACTACCAATCTTAGTCAGGTCAACAGGTTTTAATATTTGCTCATTTACCTTATTTAAAATTGCATAAGAGATAGGTAGTTTCATATCGGTATTTGCTATATGTGCTGTTGTGCTTCCATCTTGAAAATCAATAAGTGCGTGAATGATAGATTTTGTCTCTATGATTGCATCTAGAGTATCTATATCAAAGAGCCACTTAGCCTCTAGTAGCTCAAAAAGTTTATTTGTCATAGTGGCACTATCTATTGTTATTTTTCTGCCCATACTCCAGTTTGGATGTTTTAGAGCTTGTTTTACTGTAACAGATTCAAGTTTTTCTATTGGATAACCTCTAAATGCTCCGCCACTTGCTGTGATAGTCATCTTATCAATCTTTTTATCACTCATTAAGTACCAAAGTCCAAAATGCTCACTATCTATTGGAGTTATATTTGAGGTATCTATAAATTTTCCACCTACCACTAAAGATTCTTTGTTTGCTAAGGCAACTTTTTTGCCAACTCTTATAGATTCTAAAGTGGGTTTTAAACCAGTATAGCCAACTAGTGCATTTACAACAAGTTTGCTATCACTTTTATTGATGGCTTCCAAAATTCCTTCATCTCCATAGAGTACATTTGTATGATTTAAATCTTTTACCAATTTTTTATCAGAAATCACAACAATATACGGATCAAACTCTTTTATCTGTTCATTTAAAAGAGCTATATTATTTCCTGCAACCAATACTGTAACTTTTATATCAAATCTTCTAGCAATATTTAGTGCATTTACTCCAATAGAGCCTGTAGAGCCTAACAGTATCAAGCAAGACCTCTTAATGCTATAACCATAAGCACTGCACCAAACATATATCCATCTACCCTATCCAAAACTCCTCCGTGACCAGGTAAGATACTTCCACTATCCTTGACTCCAGCACTTCTTTTTAGATAACTCTCAAAAAGATCTCCAAATACTGCAGCAAATGCAACTATAAGTGAGATAAAAAATGAGAGGTATATAGAGACAAATTGTGTACCATAAAAGCTACCTGCTATTGTTGCTATCACAACACCACCTATCACACCCTCCCAAGTTTTTTTAGGAGAGACAACACAAAATTGTGTTTTACCAAATGCCTTACCCGCAAAATATGCCCCCATATCAGCCAAGGCAACAACAATAACCAACCAAACAAGAGATTCCATCCCAAAGCCTTTATAAAGTGCCAAAAGAAATAAAAATGAGCTAGTTGGATAGAGAAATACATAAGTACTTTTAAAGTCTACCTTGCCTTTATAGATCATCGCCGAAGAGAAGATTATCAAAACCACAAAGATAAGGTCATCAGGATTGACATAAAAAAAGGAGATAATCCAAAGACCCAATGCATAAGCATACATTGAATTATTTTCAATTTCAAAAAGTCTCATTGCTTCATAAAAAGAGACCATAAAAGCAACACCCAAAAAAAGCCAAGTTAAAATTGCACTATCAATCCAAGCAATTAACA
This sequence comes from Campylobacterales bacterium, assembly GCA_027066435.1. Classification (GTDB taxonomy): domain Bacteria; phylum Campylobacterota; class Campylobacteria; order Campylobacterales; family QNZT01; genus SZUA-1433. Next base: position 6,650 of record JAMONX010000034.1, on the reverse strand, counting down.
TAACTACTACAATAAGTGCAAAACCTGTAACAAATCGTTCTTTGTCAATATTTTTTAAAAGTTTTTTAACCATACTTACCGCCTATTTTTTAGATAATTATAGTGTAATATTTAATAATTTAAGATTTATGCTATATACTAAAACTATTAAATAGGAGGATTTTATGAAAATAAAAAGTATTGTTATAGTAATTTCATTATTGCTTTTTTCAGGATGTGCTTATAAAACTTATAAAGAAGGTCTATTTCCTGATAAAAGAAAGGCATTTTTATATTTTCCAGAGAATATAAAAAATGTTTTAATTTCTATTGATGGTGGAGAGTTATTTGAAATAAAACCAGGTAAAAATAATCAATATCAGGTAAAACCAGGCAAGCATGAGATAAAAATATATAAAAATAATGAGTTGATTATGAAAAAAAACATGAATTTAAAAGATGGTGATATAATGGAGATTGAACTATGATGAAAATAGTTATTTTGGTGATAATGAGTGCAACTATTTTGATGGCATCTTTTACAAGGGAAGGAGTTTTAGTACACGACACAAAATTAAAACTTATTTGGCAAGATGATAATGCTACTAAAACTACAAGATTAAATTATCTAGATGCAAAAGAGTATTGTAAAAATCTTTCACTTGAAGGCAAAGATGATTGGAGGTTGCCAACTATCCAAGAGTTACAAAGTATAGTAGATTTTAGACGATATAAACCAGCTATCAATGAAGTTTTTAAAAACACAACACCTAGACTTTATTGGTCCAAAACGCTATACTCTGGTGATAAAAATAGAGCTTGGTACCTTTTCTTCTATGATGGTCGTTCGCACTATTATCTACACTCAAATGACTCTTATGTTCGCTGTGTTAGAGATAAAGATTAGAACTTTATCTCATCTTTTATATATTTAACTCTCTCATAATTATCTGTTTGGGTAGGAAATTATAGCAATAATAACTACTGCTAAAAGTTATTTTACTGTTATCTCTTCCATCGGGGCTTATAAACTTCATCCGTTTATCAAACATCAAAAGTTGTAAATCTTTATCTTTGAAAAGTTGTTTTGGGGCTGAGTCATTGAGCCAAGTATTTGCCATCACTAGAGCAAATGGTTTATCAAAACTAAGAGCTCTTTCAAAATATTTTCGTTTGTTTGTAAAAGGGGGATTTGAGATGATGATATCCCATTTTTTAGGTTCATACTCAAAAAAATCTTTTCCATCATCTATATGGCTAAAAATAACTTCATTTATTTTGGATATTTGTTTGACAAATTCACTCTCCTCTTTATCAAATGGACACCAGATGATTTTACCTTTTGGAATAAATTCTAATATCGGTGCAACTCCATAGATGGGAGTATAACACTCATCATTGTTGCCTTTGGAGTAGAGGAGTTCTTTGCTAGCTAATTTCATGTTAGTTTATTGTATCGATAATATATAAAAAATTCTCATTTTTTACTCATTTTTTTCTGTTAAACTTCTTTTACAATATTTTTATACAAGGATTTTAAATGATAAAGAAATTTATTACGAGTACAGTACTTTTAGGTTCGCTATTTTGTTCTACCTCAAGTGCTTTTGATGGGAAGAAAGAGGGGTTTATGGTTAGTGTAGGTGCAGGATTGGCAACAGTCCATACAAATTTTAAAAAAGATTATAAGGGATGGAGTGGTATAGAGAGTGATGATTCAGGAGGATTTGCAACCTCTTTAAAGATTGGCTATAATTTTTTAGATCGTTATAGTGTGTACATCATACACAGTGCTTCATTCACCGAGTATGATAAAGACCCCAAAAATGATGTATATGGAAACTGTATGTTTGGAATAGGGACTAATTATTATTTAGAACCAAATGGTTCAACTTATATAATGACTGCAATAGGACTTGGGCGATTTACAAATACTAGCAATACATCAGAAGAAGATATAGGAAGTGCTTTTATGATAGGTATGGGTAATGAAATCTATCCACATATAAATATAGAAGGGTCATATGTAGGAACAAGAGTAAATGATAATGGTGTGGATGTTAATAGTGACTCTTTTCATGTAACGCTAAATTATTATTGGTACTAATGAAAATAATAAAGAAGGTGTTTCTACTTAATATTTACCTAAGTTTTATCCGATATACTTTCAACTTCAATAAATGAGATAATTTTTATCTCATTTAAAATTTTTAGGGGAAATATATGAAAAATAGTACAAAAAATGCTTTATTGGCGGTAACATTATTTGGTATGGCAACTTATGCTCAGGCTAATATAAATGCTTACTCTTTTGATGAGAGTACAAAAAATGCACCATTGCACAAAGAGTTTAAAGATGGCGATTTTAATCCATATGGATTTCAAGATAATGCAAGTGATAATTATGCTTATGAAGTTAGTTCAAATCATATACACTTTCATCGTGAATTTAAAGATGGCGATTTTAATCCATATTGGTTTCAAGAAGAGAGTTCAAATACTAAGATTGCACAAAATCTTATTTCAAAGTAGAGGATAGCTACAATAAAAGGATGCATCTAGCATCCTTTTAACTTATTGCTTAATAAGCTCTCCACCTTCATAAATATATTTTTGTGTAATATTCGACTCTTCACCATCATCATCTGTTACAGTAAGCGTTACATCCATATAATCTAAATCATCCGCAGTACCTATCCATTTTGTACAAGTAGTACCGTGATGTCCATCTTCTACTCTTCCATCTGTAAAATATTTAGTGACAGTCCAAATAGATGAGATAATACTACTGTCATTGCCAGGTGTTTGATCGCTATCTATTGTATCCCCATCATGACTTTGTGAACAGTCAAAATCAAATCCATCTCCATAATTTGTAGAGATTGTGATTATTGCTACAGGAGGTACTGTTTGTGGTTCTTGGATTTCTGGTACCTTTCCAACAATGCTTTTACATACAGTTTCAGAACTTGCTCCATCATTGTCTTTAACTTCAAGACATATATCATTTACGCCAATAATAGCACAAGAAAAAACAGGTTTTTTATCTGTTAAGAGACTAATATTTCCATCAATTGTCCATTGGTATGTTGTAACATTTCCATCTACATCACTACTCTTAGATGCATCTGGTAAAATTTGATCTCCTATCGTACACTCATCTGGTGTATTTAATATCAGTGCTGTTGGTGGGATATTTGCTTTTTTGGAAACTATGATGTTTTTGCAGATTTGTTCTGAGGTAAGATTCCCATCATCTGTAACTTCTAAACATACTTGAGATTCTCCAACTGTATCACAAGAGTAAGTAGGTGTTGCACCTGTTAGCGATGGAGGAGTCCATATATAACTTGTAACAGTTCCGTCACTATCTGTTGAGTTTGATTCAAGTGAAATTATCTCTTCTTCTGTACATTGTAAAGTTATGGGTTTAAAATTTGCAATTGGTCTTATATTTGGTATTGTTAGTCCTGTAATTGTTGTACAATTTTGCTCAGATATAAGATTGTCATTGTCTGTAACACTAAGACAGATATCCTGTTCTCCAACTTTTTGCACCTCAAAAGATGGATTGTTTAGTGTTGAGTTATGACCATCAAAACTCCATAAATAGCTTTGTACTTCCCCATCAGCATCACTACTTGTAGAGCCATTTGCATTTAGCATTTCACCTATAGCATATGTATCATTTATATCGGTGATTTTTGCAACAGGCTTTATAAGAACCTTTTCTTTTACTGTAATACTCTTACATACTGTTTGGGAATTTAAATCATCATTATCTGTGACTGTTAGACAAATATCTTTTGTCCCTATCTCTTCACACATGATTGATGGTTTTGGATTTGTAGAAATATTTTCATCTCCTATATTCCAGTTATAACTAGAGATAGTTCCATCATCTACACTATCTGTAAGCCCATCAAGAGTAATACTCTCTCCCTTTGTGCATTCTGAAGCACTAGTTAAGATAACAGCAGTTGGTGCTACTTTGTCAGCTGCATTTTCTTCAACAATCTTATCAGTGTTACCACAACAAGAACCATTACCACTACCACAGCCACCCATAAAAAGCCCGACAGACACGACTAAAACCCATGAATATTTTAACATTTTTTTAACTCCCTTGATTGATTATGCAATTATTTTATCAAAAGTAAAATAATAGTTTATATTTCATATATAAGTAAAATCAATATTTAAGCTAATTTCTAAATTCTGTCATATATTTTCGATAAATTAGAGGAACCCAGTTTTGTTGAAGTTTAGAGTTCTTTCGTTCCTTTATGCTAATTTCTTTAAAAAATAGTTTCCAAAGTTTTTGAAATTTTACTTCATTTTCAGAGAGTATCGGTATCTCAAAATCTGCTATTTGATGGATAGCTCCATTTGTATAGGCTAAGGCTCTTTTTGTGTCATGGATGATAAACTCACAACCATCTAATCGTTTTGAAAAGTGTTTCCCTAAAAATGGCAAAATATTAAATTTACCCTCAATTTTTGCATATAGCACAGCATCTTCTAACTCTTTAAATCGTACAAATCCATACATCTTATGCAAATATCTAAAATACTCATGTTCTAATTTTTCAAGATAAAAGATTGAAGGATGATTTATATTTGCTAAATCTTTTTGGTTTTTAAAACCTATGACAATAAAATCATACAGTGCTTTTTCAAACTCTCTATCATCACATAAAAAGGTGTGAAAAATCTTATTGTAATTTTTGGTTTCAAACTTTTCTTTTAAGGAGTGATGGACTTTTTGTGCTCTTTTTAGGTCAGTTGTTATCTCAATAACTTCATCTAAAAGAGATAACTTTTTTTTATCTTTGATGATTTTTGAAGCGGTTTCTTTTTGATAGTAGCTTTGGTAAATTAGTGTTAAAAACCCTTCAAAACTCCCATCATAAAGATAGACACTCATAACTCACCCGTAATAGCAGGAGCAAAAGTATCAAAAAGCGAAGGTTGATAAAACCCTTTTTTCTTAGGCTTTGTCAAAGCTCTTTTGATATATTCAGGATAAAACTCTTTTTCGCCAAAATACTTTCCTCTTATCGTGATAAAATATTTAGCTCTTTTTAGTGAGATGCCTAATTTTTTAAGATTTTCAAAACTAAGATTTTGAAATCGTCTAGCTTTTAAAATCTTATGAGCCCCTCGTATGCCAATTCCTGGAATTTTTATGAGAAACTCTTTATCTACATGATTTATCTCAACAGGGAAAAGCTCAAGATTATCTAATGCCCAAATCATCTTAGGGTCAAAATCTAAATCAAGATTTTCTCTTTTTTCTAATATTTCACCATAACTAAAGCCATAAAACCTAAGTAACCAATCAGCTTGATAGAGCCTATGCTCTCTAACAGTTGGTGGTGTAGTTTGAATGGAAGGGAGATTTTTATCATCATTTGTAGGAATATATGCTGAGTAGTAAACTCTTTTTAAAAGTGCTTTGTTGTAGAGGTTTGAAGAGAGTCTTAGTATATCAAAATCACTCTCAGGTGTTGCACCTATGATGAGTTGTGTGGTCATAGGAATTGGTCTGTTTCTGTTTTGTAGTGAAAAATCTTTAGCATATTTTAGTGGTTGCATCAAATTTTTTTGAGTTTTATCTGGTGCTAAAAGTTGTAAGCTTTTTGAAGATGGAAGCTCTAAGTTTGAGCTTACTCTTGTAGCTAAATGACATGCCTTTTCTATTAAGTATTGTGATGCTCCTGGGATTAGTTTTAGGTGTATATAGCCGTTAAATCTATACTCAAATCTCAAAATTTCCAATGCTTTTATAAGAAGTTCCATCGTTTTGTCTTCATTATCTAAAATACCTGAACTTAAAAATAGCCCTTCTATATAGTTTCTTTTATAAAAGTTGAGAGTCAAATCTGCCAACTCTCTAGCTGAAAATGCAGCTCTTTTGATATCGTTACTTTGACGGTTTATGCAGTAGCTACAGTCATAGATGCAAAAATTTGTAAAAAGTACCTTCAAAAGTGAAACACACCGTCCATCTTCAGTAAATGTATGACAAATTCCACTCTTTTCATTGCACCCAATCATCCCTTTTTGGAAGTTTGACTCTGCTCCACTAGAGGAGCATGAGACATCGTATTTTGCACTGTCTGAAAGAATTGCTAGTTTTTGATAAATATCCATACACAAAATATAGCAGGAATTTTTAGAGAGCATTGAAAATATTTCAATATGAAATATTAATTGCTACTGTTAAATTATCTTAATTTAAGAATGCCACTATATACTTAAACTTAATATAAATATTTAGGAGAGTAAATGAAGACAAAAAGTGCCATTGTAATAACTTTATTATTGTTTTTTTCTGGTTGTGCTACTTTACATGAGACGAAGACTTATAAAGTTCCCGTTTCAAATAAATTAGAAATTAGCAAAAGTATTGAAGTAAAGAAAAATGAACCTACTGGATTAAAAAGAAAAGTTGCTATAGGTAGATTTACAAATGAGACAAGATATGGACAAAGTTTTTTTGTGGATAAAAACAGTGATAAAATAGGCAAGCAAGCTATGGATAAGTAATCATTCAAAACAAATTTCAAATTCATCACCATAATTATTAATAATTTTTTCAACATAATTTTTCATATTTGTAGTTGACTCATAAGCATCAAATTCAATCCAATAATATTTCATAAACT
>JAMONX010000033.1 GCA_027066435.1 Campylobacterales bacterium | reverse complement strand
CATTAAACTTTATGGAGATGATACAACAAAATGACAGCTAGAAAGAGAACAAAACATAGAAGCCAATAAGTATCCCTATCGGGAAACTTATTGGCTGTATTCGACCGTTAGACTAACATTACAAATATTATCTTGTAAAAATAGAGAGGTCTTTTTTGTTTTCAACCTAAGCTAAAATTCTATATACTTTAATGGAAATCCACAACTTTTTTAAAAAAAGTTGTACAAAAATCTAAGAAAAAGAAAATAAACTATTTTGAAATAATAAATGTATATTTATTTAAACAAATTTAGTATGATTTAATCATAGGGATATTAAATGTATATTCAAAGAAAAATTGCTTTAATTGATTGGGATGGAACTATTAGGGACGGGTATACCATTAAAGAATGGATAAAATTTCTTATTAAGAATTCTAATAAAAAAGATGATTTAATTTTAGAAACAATAAATAAAATGTTTATTGATTATCAAAAAGGAATTTTATCACATGATCAACTTGCTGATATAACAGCCCAAATTTATGCTGATTATCTTAATGGCTTAGATACAACCTATATTAATCACCTTGCTAAAGAATTTTTATCACAAGATGAAAAGAGACTATTTTCATACTCCATAAAGTTGTTTGAATTATTGCACAATTTAAAAATTCAAACAGTTGTCATTAGTGGTTGTCCATCGGTTATTTTAGATTTATACAAGGAAATGCAAAAACAAGGTGTCAGGCTTTAATTTTTAACCTTTTTATAAAACAAGGTGTCAGGCTTTAATTTTTAACCTTTTTATGATTTTAGAAACAGCAACATTGGAAATATTTAAATATTGTGCTATTTTCGTTTGGGTATGACCATCTTCATAAGCTTGCACAATCTGCTCATTTCTCTCTTTTTTTGATAATATATCAGTATTTGGAAAATACTCTTCCAAAGCTCTGTTTTGTAGATTTTCTATTGGTTTGTTATCTTTTATCACTATTTTTGCATTATGAATCTTATCAATGTTTTCCTGCTCTTTTTTAGTTAACTTTTGATTGATAAGATAGGAGAACTCTTTTATATCATACCATGTCAGCACAAATGAGTTTTTTGTGCAATCATTTAAAAGATTATTTAGGATCTGATGACTCAAAGAGTATTTATACTCTCCTATTTTTTTGACCATCTTTGCTTTTACAGGATTTGATTCGATATATTTAAAAAGTATAAAAAGGTAGTTTTCATCAAACACATACCATGACTTGTATCGACTTTGCCAAAGATGCCCTACTCTACTATATCTTTTGTTGAAGTACTTAGCATAACTGGAGTTTAACCCTCTCATGCCAAGCGATAGATTTTCACGGCTGTTTTCTAAAAGTAAGTGATAATGGTTATCCATCAGACAAAAGGAGTGGATTTTAAATCGATAAAGCTTGGATACTTCACACATTATCTCTAAAAACTTATCTTTATCTTTATCATCCATAAAGATTTTTCTTTTTTCAACGCCACGGTTATAGACATGATGAAAACCTGCACTCTCAATTCTTGGTCGTCTTGCCATGATAGACTATATCAATTCTATATCTTGTTGTAAAATATTCAAATAAGTATCTAAACTCTCATCAACTGCATCTGCTACTACTTGATAAAAATCATCCAAAACACCACTATCTTGAGCTTTTTCTATAGATAAAATATACTCTGCTCTATTTGTCATCTTTATCACTGCTTGTGGATAACCATAGTGTAAAAGTATCAAATTCATCAAAAGCCTCGCAGTTCTGCCATTGCCATCGATAAAGGGATGAATAGAGACAAATCGCAAATGTACCTCACTTGCCAACAATACAGGATGCAAATCTCTACACTCTTGTAACCACTCTATAAAACTATCCATCTCATCTTTTATCTTCAAAGGTTCTGTAAACTGATAAATGACACCATCACTTTTTCTAACACCCACAGGTTTTACTCTAAAAATACCTGCATCTTTGGTATTGATACCTTTTAAAATCAAAAAATGGATATCTAAGATATCTTTTAGTGACAATTGTTCTGGTTTCAAATGGCTCAATGACTCTATAAAATCTAATGCTTCTTTATGATTGATAACTTCTAAATGCTCACTAAGCTTTTTACCGCCTATCGTAATCCCCTCATTTAAAATCAACTTTGTCTCGGCAAAACTAAGCGTTGAACCTTCGATAGCATTTGAGTTATAAGTCAAATCCACATCAAACATTTTTTTTAGATTTTTTAACTGTTTATCATTTAAAGGTCTAAGGGTATCAAGTTTTTGTTTTTTGGTGTCTATTTGATTAAGTAGGTTTTTTAGGGACATAGAACTTGCCTTTTTGATAATGTTTATGGGATTATATCAATTTATGGGTTAAAAGTTAAAGCCTGACACCTGTTTAAAAAAGGTGTTTGATTTTTTTTAAAGGCTTTTATCTGAATACTTTTTTATCTCGAAAGCTAATAGTTAATTACTCCCATTGGTTCTGCTCTAAATTCAATGATAGACCTCTTTCCGAAAAATTATTGAAAAAGTAACACTTATGCTATACTCATATAGACAAGGTTGGGATGTATATAAAGTGATGAAATTAAAAACTCTGATTTGCTGATCTTGAAAAAAGGGTGTAACTATAGCTATGGAAGACTACTACTTTTTAATGCCTTTTTGGGCAATTATTTACTGCTTTTTAATACTTATTGGAGGTATTGGTACACTATGGAAGAAAGAAAACAAAACTATCATATTTATAATTGGTGAAGCATTGTCAGTATCGTTAAGTATATCGATATTTCTTTTTTATTTTGATGCAATAACTAAGCCTGATTCTGTATGGATTGTGGTGCTAATGTTTATTTATATATTAGCATTTGAATCAATTGGACTTAGAGAGCAATTTTCTAATGCATTTGATGAAAAAGAAGCACAAACGATTAAAAACTTAGTATATATAAAAGGTGAGAATGTAATAATTTTTTTGACATTTTTTATGACTGTTGGGGTTGTTATATTTGCCTTACCCTTTTTATATGTATCTATCTCTTTGCTTCGTTCATATTAACAATTTTATTAGAGATGTATTTAGTCATTGGATTTACCTAAATTGTATCAAAAGTAAACTGCCACTAAAAAGTTAAAGCCTGACACCTGTTTAGTTCAAGCGGTAGATGTTGTTTGAGTGATGTTGGCAAAGAGATTAAAAAGGATTTAGAGTTGTAAAGTTTGATATAATTAGAATAAAGGCTTTTTTATGAAGTATCTACTAATATTTATATCAATGCTATTGATATCATGTAATACCACTACAATTAACAAAAATCAACAAGAACTTGATAAACACAAAAACTTATGGAGTACATCAAAAATAACTAACTACCAATATTCTTATAAAAGATTTTGTTTTTGTCCACAGAAAGAAGATATAGTTGTAGTAGTAAAAGAAGGCGTAATTTATAATGCATATTATACTCCTAGTGATATCTATTTGGATAGTGAAGAATTAAAAAATCTCACAAGTATCGATGAATACTTTGATTTTATTCAAGATATTATCAATAAAAAAGTCTTTTCACTTAGCGTAGATTACAATTCTACATTTGGATATCCCATGACAATCTCTATAGATTACTATGAAAATGCTGTAGATGATAAAGTGACTTATAAGATTTTTTCACTTCAAAGTGAAATATAAAATGCAACGACAAGATGCAAAATGACTATAGCTATCATAGGCTCTCGTGGCTTTGTAGGTACTTATTTACAAAAATATTTTAAAGGTAAAAACTATAAAATCATCACTATAAAAAGAGCTGAACTTCATCAAAAAAATACTCTACATGATAAGATTTCACAAGCAGATATCATTATTAATCTCTCCGGTGCAAACATCATTCAAAGATGGAGTAAAACATACAAAAAACTACTCTATCAAAGCAGAATTGAAACTACAAAAGCTATCGTAAATGCCGTCAATTGTTCCAATAAAGACCAATTACTTATATCAACTTCTGCTATTGGGATTTATGAAAATGACATTTTATGTGATGAAGATAACTACAACTATGCTGAAACTTTTTTAGCTCATATCTGCAAAAATTGGGAAAAAGAAGCCAAAAAAGCAAAAGCAAGAGTTGTAATTTTTCGTCTTGGTGTTGTTTTAGGAGACGGTGGAGCACTTCAAAAAATGTTATTGCCATTTAAGATGGGTCTTGGTGGTAAGATTGGCACTGGAGAGCAACCATTTTCATATATACACATACATGATCTTGCAAGAGCATACGAGCAAGTTATCCAAAATCATAAATTAAAAGGTTGTTTCAATCTCTGTTCACCTTATCCATCTACCAATGCTGCGTTCACAAAAGTATTAGCTCATAAACTAAATCGCTTTGCATTTTTACCTTTGCCTATTTTTGTGTTAAAATTGATTTTTGGCGATGGGGCAACAGTTTTAAGTGATGGGCAAAAGGTTTACCCTAAACGACTTTTGCAGAGTGGTTTTGTATTTGATTTTGAAACGATAGAGGAAGTTTTAGATGATCTACTTTAAAGTTTGGTTCGTATGCTTTTGGATCAAATAAAGAGTCAAATGTATTGTTAATTTCTTTTTTTCCATAAAAAATTTCATATGGTTTTTTATTTTATATTCTATCGGATTGACATAGAATTTCTAACGCTATCATACTTCTAAATCTCTAACGCTTCATTCCAAAGTAAACTCTCCTTTTTTTCTGCATATGATGTATAGCTTATAAGTGGCGGAGAGTATTTAACAAGATTATATATAAGTTTTGCAAACTCTAAAAAGACAGCTTCTCTAGTCTCTTTGTCTTGATAGTAAGATGATGGGTTCCAATGAGCTTTTTTACAACCGCTCACAGTAACTTTGATACCTGCTTCATCAAATGGAACTATTTGACTAGCTAGGGTTTTAACTCGTCTAGTGTGTATAGGGGCTGTGACAATCAAAACACTTTTATAATTATGGCGTTCCATATAAGCTTTGATAAAAAGGAGTTCTTCAACTGTGTTTACAATAATGCCTCTTTTAACAAAAACTATATTCTCTTTTTTAATTCCACCTTGAAGTAAAAACTCACTTTTACTAAAACTTGTTTTTAAATCAGTATGGACTTCTTCTCTGCCAGTGTATAGAAATTTTTTTGAGTTTGAGTAACCGTTTTGATAAAGTCTAAGTGCCTCTTTTATTCGACATCCATAACCTCCTCCAAGAGAGACAATGAGATCAGATTTTACAGACTTTTGTGAAGCATCAATAAAATATCCAAGAGTAAAAAAGCCAACCAATAAAACTAAAAGAAAAGAGATTGCTGTATAAACTATTTTCATAAAATTATCTATCCCAAGTTAAAATACTTGGGATGCATCCTTATTTATGAAGAACAGGCACTAACTCCAGGAGGTGTTGTAGGCTGAATTGCTTCATTATCCACTCCACCATCTTTATTGATTTGTTCAATTGTCTCCCAAAGTTTAGTTGCTGCTTCTTGGTATTTTTTAGCAGTTTGACTATCTGGATTGTGAAATACTACTGGTTTCCCACTATCTCCACCTTCACGGATTGAAGGCTCTATTGGAATTTCTCCCAAAACTACCGTCTCAAATTTTTCTGCTAGTGGTTTGGTTGTCCCTTTTCCAAAGATATCATACTCTTTGCCCGTATCTGGGGAGATAAATCCACTCATGTTTTCAACAATTCCAGCTATTGGGATATGTAGTTTTTTAAACATATCTAAACTTCTTTCAGTATCATCAAGAGCAACTTTTTGAGGTGTTGTTACACAAACTCCAGTAGTTACAGGTACACTTTGAGCTAAAGTCAGCTGTGCGTCTCCCGTCCCTGGTGGCATATCGATAATCATAACATCCAAATCACCCCACATAACATCTCGAAGGAGTTGTTGGATTGCTTTCATAATCATCGCCCCTCTCCAAACTAGAGATTGCCCCTCTTCCATCAAGCTTCCCATAGACATTACTTCAACACCGTGTGAGAGAAGTGGTTTTACTTTGTTTGCGATTATTTCAGGTTGTTCACCTGCTACTCCCATCATTCTTGGGATATTTGGTCCATAGATATCTGCATCTAGCAGTCCTACTTTTTTACCCTGCATTGCTAGAGCTATCGCTAAGTTTACAGTTGTTGTTGATTTACCAACTCCACCTTTTCCACTACTTACCATCACAAAGTTTTTGACACCTGGGGCGATGTTTTTGCCTTGTGAACTCGACTGTTTTGGTATTGTCGGTTTTTTGATAACAACATCAACCTTTTTTGCTCCTAAAAGTTTTATCTTTTTGGTGACATCTTCTCTTAACTCATTTTCAATCTCAGGTGCAGAAGAAGAGATATCAACCTCTATATACACACCATCTTCATTTGTCTCTACAGCTTTAACAAATCCAAAAGCTACGATACTTTTTGTAAAACCTGGATATAAAACCTCTTTTAACTTCTCTTGTATTAACTCTTTTTCTATCACTCTCTTACCTTTTTTAATTTTAATTTACTGTCTCTAATGAGTGTTTTTCAACAATATCTTGCGTAATTTTATATGAACAAAACTTAGGTCCACACATCGAACAAAACTCTGCATCTTTAAAAACATCTTGTGGAAGCGTCTCATCATGGTACTCTTTTGCACGCTCTGGATCTAAACATAGTTCAAACTGCTTATTCCAATCAAAAGCATATCTAGCATCACTCATTTCATCATCAACTTTCATCGCATCTTTTCTTCCTCTGGCGATATCAGCAGCATGAGCTGCAATCTTATAAGCTATGATTCCCTCTCTAACATCTTTTGCATTTGGAAGTCCTAAATGCTCTTTTGGTGTTACATAACATAACATACTAGCACCATACCAACCACCAACAGCCGCACCAATAGCAGAGCTAATATGATCATAGCCTGCTGCGATATCTGTAACTAATGGTCCTAAGATATAAAATGGAGCTTCATGACAATACTCTTGTTCTAACTTCATATTTCTCTCAACTTGATTTAATGGCACATGCCCTGGCCCTTCTATCATAACTTGTACATCTTTTTCCCAAGCTTTTAGAGTAAGTTCTCCTAACACTTTTAGCTCTCCAAGTTGTGCTGAGTCACTTGCATCATAAAGACACCCTGGTCTTAAACTATCTCCAAGTGAAAGTGCAACATCATATTTTCTACAGATATCTAAAATCTCATCATATGCTGTATAAAATGGATTTTCTCTATGATAGTGCATCATCCAAGCGGCCATAAGCGACCCACCACGAGATACAATTCCCATCTTTCTTTTAGCGATATGTGGCATAAACTCTAACAAAAACCCAGCGTGAATAGTAAAGTAACTAACACCCTGCTTTGCTTGTCTCTCAATCACCTCTAACATCTTCTCGATAGTTAAATCTTCTATCTTATTGTCTATATCGTGAAGTATCTGATACATTGGTACTGTTCCTATGGGAACATTTGCATTTTTTATGACCTCTTTTCGAATCATATCCAAATCACCGCCAGTTGAAAGATCCATGATAGTATCTGCACCATACTTTTCGCTTACCTCTACCTTTTCAACTTCACCTGCTGCATCTGAGGCTAACGCTGAAGAGCCTATGTTTGAGTTTATTTTACAGCTTGCTGCAATTCCTATAGCCATTGGTTTGAGTTGCTTATGATTGACATTTGCTGGAATTATCATACGACCTCTAGCAACTTCACTTCTAATAAGCTCAGGTTTTAGTTTCTCAACCTTTGCAACATACTCCATCTCTTGGGTTATAATCCCAGCACGAGCATAGTACATTTGTGTTCTAACTTCGTCATTTTCTCTTTTTTTTACCCACTCTTCTCTCATAGTTTCCCCTAATTTTTATACTAACCTAGACTATCATTGTACATAAACAAGATGATATTCTACAAAAAACTAGATAAAAAAAGCTTATTAAGTGTATAATTTGGTAACACTTTTTGGAAAAAGGACAAATTTTGCCCGATTTAACACTTATTATCTTATCTGCTGGAAATTCTACTCGTTTTGAGTGTAGTGTAAAAAAACAGTGGCTTAGAATTGGAGATGATCCTCTTTGGAAATTTGTCGCAAAAAGATTTACAAAAAATTTTGATTTTACTGATGTGATTATAACCGCTAGCAAAAAAGAGCTAAGTTATATGCAAAAATATAGTGATTTTACTTTTGTAGTTGGAGGAGAGAGCAGACAAGAGTCATTAAAAAATGCACTCTCTTGTCTAAAAACTTCTCATGTTTTAGTTACCGATGTAGCAAGAGCTTGCATCCCATTAGATATGATTAGAGATATTTTAAACTCCATTGATAAAGCTGATATCGTTGTTCCATACCTAAGCGTAAGTGATACAGTAGTTTATAAAAATGAAACCATAGATAGAGATAAAGTAAAACTGATACAGACTCCGCAACTATCATGTAGTTCTATTTTAAAAAAGGCATTGGAGCAAGAAGAGATTTTTACAGATGATTCAAGTGCCGTAAAATCAATAGGAGGAACTATTTTTTATATAAATGGTTCAATTAAGGCTAAAAAAATTACAAGATATGACGATTTAAAAGAGTTAGAGTGTTTGAATGACCCTGAAGATACCACATTTGTGGGTACAGGGTTTGATGTACATCAATTTTGTGATGACAAAAAGATGTATCTTGGCGGTGTTTTGATAGAGAGTGAGTTTGGTTTTGAAGCTCACTCAGATGGAGATGTCGCAATTCACGCACTCATAGATGCCTTATTGGGGGCAATTGGGGCTGGAGATATTGGGGAGTTATTTCCTGATACTGACCAGAAATATAAAAATCTTGACTCAAAAGTTATGTTAAAAGAGGTTGTGGAGTTTGTAAAAGAGGTTGGATATGAGATTAACAATGTTGATATCACTATCTTAGCCCAAACTCCAAGACTCTCTTCTTATAAAGATAAGATGAGAAAGGTAATTGCAAATATTTTGGAAATTGAACCAATCTTTGTAAATATCAAAGCAACAACAACTGAAAAGTTAGGTTTTATAGGAAGAAAAGAGGGTGTAGCAGTGGAAGCTGTTGCATCTATAAAATATTTTAATTGGAAACAAAAATGAAGATACTTATAGTAGAGAGTGAAATTTATTTAGCACAGAGCATTTCAGCAAAGCTAACAGAAATAGGTCATATATGTGAAAGTGCCTCATCTGTCAAAGATGCAATCAAAAATGATGAGTTTGATGCCATATTGCTATCAACAAATATATCAGGTCAAAACTTTTACCCAGTTATAGAGCATTATCAAAACTCTATAATAATTTTAATGGTTTCATATGTGAGTAACGATACAGTTTCAGACCCATTGAAAGCTGGAGCAAATGATTATATACTAAAACCATTTATGATTGAGGAGCTTGTTAGAAAACTAGACCATCTTCAAGATTATATAATTTTCAAAAAAGAGAATGCAACTTACAAAAGTTATATTGACCATCTTTTGAAACAAAATATTGGCTATAAAATCACAAACAAAAGTTCACTACCACTTCTAGTAAAGACAACTTATCAAAAAGTTGCAGATGCACTTGTGTTTAACTATGCAAAAGATTACAATGAATCATTCTCTTTTATCTCTCTCTCTGATTCAGATGCACTTTCACAAATAAAAAAGATTCACGAAAAAGAGTTAATTTATTTAATCGGCTATCAAAAGATGAAAAAGAGTGAAAAAACTAAAATCTTATCAACTATTAAAAATCGCCGTGTTATACTCTCTACTACAGATTTAAATGAACAAGCAGATGAATTAGAAGTTTTAGAGATAAAAAATGATGACGGAGTTTTTGAAAAAGGTGATATACTCTCAATTGAAAACTATGTAAAATATATCATTGTAAAATATCAAGCCAAATTTCCTGATACTGAGCTTAGTAAAAAGCTTGGAATTTCAAGAAAGAGCTTATGGGAAAAAAGAAAAAAATATGGAATTTCAAAGAAAAAATAGAGAGCTACACTTAGACAGCGAAGCGTTAGCCACACTAAAAATGTGCAAGGAGGGAATCCTCTCTCCTATAGACAAACTCCAAAATGCCAAAGAGGCACAAGAGACCGATAAAACCTCCACATACAAAGGCAACTATTTCCCCTTCTCATTTATTTTAGCACCAAGTGGAAAACGAAACGAAAATGTACTCAAAAATATAAAAAAAGACGATGTTTTAGACTTGATAGTTAAAGAGCAAAAGCATGGAGAGTTAATCGTCGATGAATCATTTAAGATAGATAGAATAAAGCGAATAGAGAAGATATTTTCAACCACAGACTTATCAAGCCCTGGTATTTCTAATGCCCTTAAACGATTAGGAAACTATGCTGTGTGTGGAGAACTTAAAATAAACTCAGACTCTGTCAAAGACGAAAAACATATAATATCAGAACAAAAAAAGCTTCTAGGTGCAAAAAATGTTACAGCGATTATGATCTCTGCCAAACCTTTTCATAGAGGGCATGAAAGGATGATAAGAATCGCACTTGAAAAGAGTGACCTTTTGGTTTTGTTTTTGCTAAAACCTCATAAAAAAGATCTATTTTCATACGAACTTAGACATAAAACTCTAAAGTATTTTGTAGAAAATTTTTTACCAAAAAACCGAGTGTTAATTGTGCCATTTGAAAATACATATCTTTTTGAAGGATATGACAATATTGTCTTAGATGCAATAGCCGCAAAAAACTATGGTTGCGATGAGATAGCAATAGGTCAAAACCATAAAGGGATTGGGATGCACTATGATAGACAAGGTACAAAATCAATTGTAGATCAATTTAAAGAGTTAAATATCGGAATTGAGATGGAAGTTATGAGTGAATTTGTATATTGCAACGAGTGTAAAACTCTAGTAAGTACAAAATCCTGCCCACATGGAAGACACCATCACATCTCATTTAATGCAGAGTTGATTTATGCACTTTTTTGTGTAGGTATTTTGCCTCCCGCTGTTTTGATGAGAAAAGAGCTTTCAGCAATAATACTAAGTGAGCTGTTTCCAGATAGACTTAAGCAACTTTCAGGTAAGTTTTCAAACTTTTTCCCAAGTAGTGGGCTTATCGAAGAGATGAATGATGAGAAGTTTTATATGCATCTAATCTCTCTTCACCAAACAGTATCTTTAACTTAAATAGGATTTTTATGAGAAAAATATTTCTAACATTTTTTTATACAGGATTACTCCCAAAAGCCCCAGGAACTTGGGGTACGATAGCAGGTGCAATTTTTGCAGTTTTAATAGTTCATTTTTTGAGCATCCAGACCCTACTTCTATGTACAATCTTGATAACAATAATTGCTATCAAGGAGATAGATAAAGAAGAAAAAGAGTCAGGGATTCATGATAGTAGCGAAATAGTGATAGATGAAGTTGCTGGAATTTGGCTTGCAATCTCTATGAGTGGTGCAACACTTACCCAAATTGTTCTTTGTATACTTTACTTTAGACTATTTGATATTTGGAAACCTTCTGTGATAGGTAGAATTGACCGTGAAGTAAAAGGCGGAGTTGGAGTGATGGGAGATGATCTGCTCGCTGGTGTTTTTGCAGCTATCTGTTCTGCTGGGACTTATCAGGTAATTAGTTACTTTTAAGCTAGGTGTGGCTAAAGCCACACTTTAAATCTTTTTATACAAAGAGCCATCTTTTGAGTTAAGCACAGAAAATCCACCTGTTAAATACGCATCAACTTCTCTTGCACATTCACGCCCCTCATTTATAGCCCAAACTACAAGAGATTGCCCTCTTCTCATATCTCCTGCTGCAAAGATTCCTTTTTGAGAAGTTGCAAAACCTGTTGTTTTTATATTGCTTCTTTGGTCCGTTTCTAGTTTTAGCTCTTCTATCATACCAGTTTGTTCTGGTCCTAAGAATCCCATTGCAAGTAGTACTAGGTCAGCTTTGAGTACAAAGTCTGAGCCTTCTATCTCATCAAACCCTTTTGCTCCCCACTTTATCTTTACACAGTTTATGCCACTTACATTTCCATTTTCATCTTTGATAAAAGATTTTGACAATACATTAAAATCCATTTCGCATCCCTCTTGTTGAGAAGATGACATCTTAAATATTCGTGGATATAGAGGCCATGGCATACTATCATCTCTCTCTAGTGGTGCTTTTGGCATAAGCTCGATTTGCATGATAGATTTTGCACCTTGTCTTATGGAGTTTCCAACACAATCACTTCCTGTATCGCCTCCCCCAATGACTACTACATGTTTATCAGTCGCCAATATCTCATCAGCTTTTGCAAAACTCTCACCTTCAACTCTGCTATTGCTTTGAGATAAAAACTCCATTGCAAAATGGATATTGTTTGCATCTCTATTTGGTATTGGTAAATCTCTTGGTAGACTTGCTCCACCGCATAGTATAACCACATCATGTTTTTCTTGAAGTTTTTTTACAGGGATATCAACACCTATATGAGCCTCTGTAAAAAATTCTATGCCCTCTTGTTTCATAATCTCTACTCGTCGTTGAATTACTCTCTTTTTTTCAAGTTTAAAGTTTGGAATACCATAGCGAAGAAGTCCTCCGATTCGTTTATCTCTCTCATATACAGTGATACTATGTCCTGCTTTGTTTAGTTGTGCAGCAGCTGAGAGCCCTGCTGGTCCTGAGCCTACTATCGCTACTTTTTTACCTGTTCTATTTTTAGGGATTAGAGGTTTCATCCAACCTTTTTTATATGCTTTTTCAATTATTGTATATTCGATACTTTTGATATTGACAGGGTCATCATTGATACCAAGTACACAAGCACCTTCACATGGAGCTGGGCAGATGCGACCTGTAAACTCTGGAAAGTTATTTGTACTCATAAGAGTTCTAAATGCAGCTTCCCATTTTCCTCTATAGATAAGGTCATTAAACCTTGGTATGATATTTGCGACAGGACAGCCATAATTGCTATGGCAAAACGGCACACCACAATCCATGCATCTTGCGGCTTGATTTGTAATCTCTTTCTTATCCAAAGGAGTTATAAATTCATTGTAATGTTTTATCCGCTCACTTACAGGGGCATAATCAAACTCTTTTCTTTTGTACTCTTTAAATCCTGTTATTTTTCCCATAATTTACTCCCCTTATGCAGTAACATCTTGCTCATCTTTGGCTCTTGGCTTGTTTGCCAACACTCTTTTATAATCAACAGGCATAACTTTTATAAATTTTGAAATGGTAGCATCCCAATCATCTAGGAGTACTTTTGCCTCTTTTGAGTCTGTATATTTTATATAATTTTCAACCATTGTTTTAATTTCATCAGACTCTTTATCTGTTTCAACTTTATCTAAATCTACCATTCCCCTATTAATTCTCTGTTTGAGAGAGTTATCTTTATCATAAATATATGCGATACCGCCACTCATTCCTGCTGCAAAGTTTTTACCAATCTCTCCAAGAATTACAACTCGTCCACCAGTCATATACTCACATCCGTGGTCACCCACTGCACTAACTACTACACTAACACCAGAGTTTCTTACACAAAACCGCTCTCCTGCCAATCCATAGATATATGCCTCTCCGCTTGTTGCTCCATAAAATGAGACATTTCCTAATATTACATTTGTGTTTGGTTCATACGATATATTTTTTGGAGGGTAGAGAATAAGCTTTCCACCACACAATCCTTTTCCAAAATAGTCATTTGCATCCCCTTCTATCTCAAAAGTGATACCACTATTTACAAAAGCTCCAAAACTCTGACCGCCACTTCCCACTGCCTTAAAATATATCGTATCATCAGCCAAACCATCTTCACCGTGAACTCTTGTCATCTGGGCTGAGAGCATTGTGCCTACTGTTCTGTTGATATTTTTAAGTTTGATTTCTTCTTTTATAGCTGTTTTATTTTCGATTGCAGGTTTTGCTAGTTTTAGTAACTCATTATCCAATGCCTTCTCTATACCGTGATCTTGCAAGATGCTTTGATAGGTTGTATCACTATCTCTTAGATGCATCTTATGAAGTAGTCGGTCAAGTTTTAGATGTTTTGCTTTCCAATGGTTTATACCCTCTTTAGCTTTTAGCTTATCAACCCGTCCTACCATCTCATTTATAGTTCTAAATCCAAGTTGTGCCATAACTTCACGAAGTTCCTGTGCCATAAATTTTACAAAGTTTATAACATGTTCGGCTTTTCCATTATATTTTGCTCTTAACTCTTTATCTTGAGTTGCTATTCCAACTGGGCAAGTATTAAGATGACATTTTCTCATCATAATGCACCCTTCTACAACTAAAGCACTAGTAGCTATTCCCCACTCCTCTGCACCTAAAAGTGTAGCGATAGCTATATCTCGCCCAGTTCTTAGTTGTCCATCAGTCTGTACAACGATGCGAGAACGAAGCCCATTTTTGACCAATGTCTGATGCGTCTCAGCAAGTCCAAGTTCCCACGGGAGTCCTGCATGTTTTATTGAAGTTTGAGGGCTTGCTCCTGTTCCTCCATCATATCCAGATATCAAAACCACATCAGAGTGTGCTTTTGCAACACCAGCGGCTATGGTTCCAACTCCAACTTCTGAAACAAGTTTTACATTTATTCTTGCATCTGTATTTGCATTTTTCAAATCATGTATGAGTTGCTTTAAATCCTCAATCGAATAAATATCATGATGAGGCGGTGGAGAGATTAGTCCAACTCCTGGAGTTGAGTGACGAGTTTTTCCAATAATTTCATCTACTTTATGACCGGGCAGTTGTCCACCTTCACCTGGTTTTGCACCTTGTGCCATCTTTATCTGAATCTCTTGGGAATTTACAAGATAGTTTGCAGTTACACCAAATCTTCCAGATGCAACTTGTTTTATTTTGGAGTTTTTATCGGTTCCAAATCGTTTTGCATCTTCACCGCCCTCCCCTGTATTGCTTTTTGCTCCGATTGCATTCATAGCGATTGCAAGTGTAGTATGTGCTTCTTCAGAGATAGAACCATAGCTCATAGCACCAGTTGCAAATCTAGTGATAATTTTTTCAACACTTTCAACTTCATCTATATCTATAGGTTTAGTTTTTGTAAAATCAAGCAGTGACCTTAGTGTGATATACTCTTCACCC
>JAMONX010000032.1 GCA_027066435.1 Campylobacterales bacterium | reverse complement strand
TCAAATAAAAGCTATTTAAGACAAAAAGATATTTTAAAAGAGCATGTAAATGGTGTAGATCAACTTTTGAAGATGGATTTTTTCCTAGAAGATTATATCTTATCAATGGAGAGATATTTGTGTAATAACTTCTATTCAAAAAGATTATTAGCACATGAAGATGAGCAGG
Source organism: Campylobacterales bacterium (assembly GCA_027066435.1). Taxonomy (GTDB): domain Bacteria; phylum Campylobacterota; class Campylobacteria; order Campylobacterales; family QNZT01; genus SZUA-1433. The sequence continues at coordinate 15,214 of JAMONX010000032.1, read as the reverse complement.
ATGTTATTATTAGCGATAAAGAGAAGTTTGAGAAAAAGGTAGATGCACTTATTTCAAAAAAGATTTTCTTTTCACGATATAATTATAAATTTGATTCTGAAATTGATATAAACTCTTACAATATTCGAAAAATTGTTAGAGAGTGTGATTTAATTTATATTGATAAAAAAGAGAAAGAGATTACATTCTTACTCTTAAATGTAATCCCTGAATTTGGTTCACAACTCATAAAAAAGAGGATTAATAACTTTAGCATAAGCCTTGAGGAGAAGAGTAAATTGTCATCATTTGATATAATTTACGAAAAGTAGGTTATACTAAGTCAAAAAATTAGGTAGATAACTTTATGAAAACATTTTTTGATATATTTATGATTACGGCTTTTGTGTTTTTTATGATTTTTATGGTTAGGGGCTTTATGCTCCAATCAGCAAAAAGAGACCGTGATAAGATAGAGAAGTAACTTTTTACCCTCCATTTGATACAATCACAGCCATTATAATTAAAGGGCTTTGATGAAAAAACCGCTACTTATTGAGATAGGTGTAGAAGAACTTCCTGCACTACCATTTTTAAAAGAGTTACCAAATATTAAAGATAAATGGGATTCAATTTTAAAAGCCTATTCACTCTTTGCAGATTTTAGATTTTATTATACACCTAGACGGTTAGTTCTGATTTGTGATGATTTTTTAGATAAACAAGCAGATAGAACGAATGAACTTTTTGGAGCTCCACTCTCTATTGCTTTTAAAGATGGAGAGCCAACACCTGCAGCTTTAGGATTTGCTAAAAAGTGTGGAGTATCATTGGATGAGGTTAAAAGAGCTACTAAAAATGGCAAAGAGGTTTTATACTTTGAAAAAAAGATAGAGGGTAAAAACTCTTGTGAGCTTTTAGAACCTATGATAGTAGAGTTTTTAAAAGGGCTAAATTTTGGAAAGTCTATGAGATGGGGAGATTATAAAGAGAGTTTTATAAGACCTATTCGCTGGCTTGGTGTAAATTTTGCATCTGAAACAATTAATATAGAAGCTTATGGTATAAAATCCTCAAATAAAACTTATGGTCATAGAAGTCTGGGATTTGGTCCCATATCTTATAACTCTATTGATGAATATCTAAAAACTTTAAAAGATTCTTCTGTTATTTTAGACCCAAACGAAAGAGAACAGATTGTAAGAGAACAATTTAAAACAATAGAAAAAGAGCAAAATATAACTATAGATTTAGATGAAGATCTTTTAAAAGAGGTAGTTGCAATCACAGAATATCCAACTGCACTTTATGGTGGATTTGATAAAAAATTTTTAAAACTTCCTCCTGAGGTTATCATAGTCTCTATGAAAGAGCATCAGAGGTATTTTCCTGTTTTTAAAGATGATAAACTCAGTGAGCATTTTGTCTTTGTTTCAAATGCTGATAGCTCTGATTTTAGTCAAATTATTAGAGGAAATGAAAAGGTACTTCTTCCTCGTCTTAGTGATGGACTCTTTTTTTATGAAAATGACCTAAAAAATGGTTTAAATAACGAAGCTTTAAATAAAGTCTCATTTATGGATGGACTTGGTTCAATCTATGATAAAAGTGTAAGAGAAGAGAAAATTGCACAATATCTATTTGACCTATTTATAGATGAACCTTCACAAAAACCACTTTTAAACCAAGCAGTCATGTATGCAAAAGCGGATCTTTTGAGTGATATGGTCTATGAATTTACAGAACTTCAGGGAATTATGGGATACTACTATGCACAAGAAGCTCGATGGGATAAATCTATATCTTTAGCTTTTAAAGAGCAGTATTTGCCAGATGGTGAAGATAGTCTGCTCCCTTCCTCTGATTTTAGTGCGGTTGTCGCTTTATCTTATAAGCTTGACTCTATCTTAGCTCTATTTTCAAAAGGTAAGATTCCAACAGGAACAAAAGATCCTTTTGCTCTAAGAAGGGCAGCTTTGGGTGTTATCAAGATAGTATTGGATAGAGAGTTTGCTTTTGATTTAGGTAGAGATTTAAAGATTCTAGCAAAAGATTATGATGAGTTTGACTTCTTTTTGCTTGAAACATTTTTTCTTGAAAGAGTATCCAGTCATATAGAAGCGAACCCTTCAGTTATCCAAGCTGTTTTAAATAGTGGAGAGAGAGATATCCTACAAATCTCTAAAAAGATAAATGCTCTGAATGAAATCGTAAAAGAGAATAGTTTTAAAGAGTCATTTAGTACTTTCAAAAGAGTGGCAAATATCATAAAAGATGTTAATATTGATGATGGTTTGATAGTAAATAGGTCACTTTTAGAGGAAAATGCAGAGCTATCTCTATATGAATCATATTTAAAAGTGAGTCAAGTAGAGTATAAAAGTTATAAAGAGAATTTAGATGCACTCTTTTCACTAAAGACAAAAATAGATAATTTTTTTGATGAAGTTATGGTAAATGTTGAAGATGAAAAGGTGAAAAATAATCGAAAAAATTTGATTGCTTTAATTTATAAAGAGTTTAAAAATATTGCAGATATAAAAGAGATTTCACTTTAAATAATAATTATAGTAAAATATACTCATGTAAAATTAAGGGAAATACAATGGGTGAATCTACTAAAAATGGCAAAGTCCAGATATGGGTTAAAAAGGAGACACTTCTTTATGAAGATGAGCTTAGAAGATTACAAGTTGAGCTATTAAAGTTTCAAAATCATGTAAAAAGTAATGGTCATCGAGTTTTGATGATATTTGAAGGTCGAGATGCAGCTGGAAAAGGTGGAACTATAAAAAGAATTACCGAGCATCTAAATCCAAGGGGTGCTAGAGTAGTGGCATTGGAAAAACCAACTGAAAGAGAGAGGACTCAGTGGTATTTTCAAAGGTACACTAGTCATCTTCCAAGTGCTGGTGAAATTGTACTGTTTGATAGATCTTGGTACAATAGAGCTGGTGTTGAGCCTGTGATGGGATTTTGTACACAAAAAGAGCATAAAGAGTTTTTAAGAGAAGTTCCTGAGTTTGAAAAAATGCTTGTAAATTCTGGTATTATTTTGATGAAGTTTTATATCTCTGTTAGCAAAGATGAACAAGCTAGACGCTTTGACAAAAGAAGAGATGACCCACTAAAACAGTATAAGATTTCTCCAGTTGATGAGAGGGCTCAAGAGATGTGGGATGCATACACAGTTGCAAAATACTCTATGCTTTTTAGTTCAAACACACCAAAATCTCCGTGGACTGTTGTTCGCTCAGACGATAAGAAAAAAGCACGAATAAATACTATAAAATATATTCTCTCACATGTTGAGTACGCAGATAAGATAGAAGATAAATTTTTAGATATAAATAGTGATATTTTATATAGTGGAGAAGAGGAAATTATGATTATGGAAGAGAATTTGCAAGAATCTTTATAAAAATTAAAAAAAGGATATGTCATGTCTGATGAAGAGAAGCTTTTTAGGTTACAAATCTTTCAATATGGACTCTCTACTCTATACATGTACCCTATACGCCTTTATAAAAATAACTGTTATGAAGAGTTTCATAAAATTATAAGTAAAAATAGTAAGATAATAGATAAAGTCAATGCTCTTTTACCAGCAGATGATTTAATAACAGACTCAAAACAGTTAATCTCAAGAGTAAAAGAGCTACTCCGCTCTAATCCAAATAAATATAATAGAGTTTTGTTTGAGATATTTGATGAGTATGGAGAAGAGTTAAGAAAAATCTTATGGGAGACTAAGGTTAGTAACTCTCTTATGCTTACAAGAGAACTAAAAGCAAATAAAATGTTATGGGTTCTTCTTATGCTTCATGACCTGCAAAGAGCTGATTATATAGATAATAATTTTAAAAAGCCTCATGTTGAAGATTGTTTGGTTCAAATGAAGACAGTATGCTTGAAGCTTGATGATGATTGTACTATTGTAGTAGGGCGGTTGTTTACGGAAGGGCAAAATATTGATGATATAGTTTTAGATATTATAAAAAATTATGAGATTAATAGTGTTGATATATTTGAATTAACAAAGCTTGCACACAAGAGGAATCCATACAATATCGATGATGTAAAAATAGATATAAAAAGCATAAAAGAGGCTTTTATACTCTTTATGAATATAATAGAGAAATTACCTTCAGATATCTCAAAAGATAGTTTAGAAAAAATCTCTGTTTATATATATATGATAGTTAGAGGTGAAGGAAAAGATTTTAAACTCTATCTTGAAGATATTATTATCTCATTTAAAGATGATATATTAAGAGTTGACTCTTCTGTAAATAGTAACTTTTTAAGTAGAAATCTAGATGCATTTACTTGTAAATATAAGGAGTATAGGCAATATAGAAGTTTTTTACAAAATGAATTTACATCAAGACTTAAAAGCTCATTAGCAAAAAAATATTCTGGTTTTGATGAAAATTATGATTATCTTCCTATACAAGAGATTCTTAATCGAATTTGTAGCACTTTAAATGCAGATGGAGGGTGTTATATCAAATACCGTCTATCTAAACAGACATTTAAAAGAGCTGCTGATTATGGTAAGAGTGAGTATACTAGTGGAATTACTAAACATATAAATAAAATAAATAAAGGCGATAAAAATACCATTAAAAAGAGCAGGGTCATAAAAATTGTAAGAAATTTTTATAACTCTTTGCATCATGAAGCTATGGATAAATTAATTTTATTTAATATAAAAGAGGATGAGTTATTACAACCACTTGAAAATAGAAAAATTCTCTCAAATATTGCAATGCCTGTTACTTTTAAACATAAGCTTTTGGGAATTATATTGATTGATAGTTTTAGAAAAAATGCTTTTACCAAAAATGATATACAGCTTATCTTATCTATAACCAATGCTCTATCTATTCAGATATATGATGGAATTATGGAGAAAAATCTCTTATCTATCATAGAAAATATACCAAATCAGATAGAGCTTGAAGATGAGAAAGAGATAGATAGTAAGTTGAAAAATTTAACAAAATATATAAATGGCATATTTTTTAGCATTTGTGTAGATGTATGGATATATGATAAAGAAAAATTTAGATGGAGTTCATCAAGTATTATAAATATAGATAAAAAAGGTTTATCCATTGGTAAAAATGAACCTGAGTTAATTTGTGAACTTTTAAGAGAGGATTGTGATAAAGTTGCTTGTTATGATATAAAAAATTCTGATAAATTTGTTGCATACAAGCCAAAAGATGATGATAACAGAATAAATACGGTAGAGATTCACGCTATAAGACAAAATGGTGATTTAGTAGGTGCATTTTCAGTCTATAACCAGAAAAAGGAAGATTATCTATGTATAGATAGTAAAAGTTTACAAAGTGTAAAAAGTTATCTTAAAATATTTTTATCTGTTATCGATACCTTTAAAAGGCAAAGAGAATTGGTTCATAGTCATGCATTGCATGATATTAATCAAAATCTTATGATGATTGACAATAAATGCAAACAACTTAAAACGCTTTTACATAAAAATTTTAGAGATATTGATAACTACTCTAGGTATCGTTTTGATATTAAATTAAAAGATATAGATAGATTTAGAGAAAATACAAAATTTTCATTTAATTTTATTACAGGAAAAGGAAAAAAATTCTTTAATAGAGATGAAGTTGATTTACAAATAGATGAACAGTTTGGAAATGAACAAAAAAAATTTAAATCAGAAACAAATCTTTTGGACGTGATAAATTGCATCACAAACTCTATAGAATATCGTCATAAAAATCTTAGATTTGATTATAAGTTACCAGATGCAATGGTGAAAATTTCTCCAATCTTATTAGAAGATATTTTTCAAAATCTTATACAAAATGCAGTTAAATACTCATACCAAAATAGAACTATTTGTATAAGTGGAAAGATATTAAAGTTTACACTAGCTTTGAGGGTTGAGAGCATAGGAATTAAGATAGATGATGATGAGATAGACGATATTTTTGAAAAGGGTTATAGAGGTTTTTTTGCAACAGAATTTGAAGAGAAGATAGGTGAGAAAAAAATCTCTTATCCAACAAAAGAGAGTGAAAATGCTGGTTTTGGATTGTATAAGTGCAATAAATTAGTTAAACTTTTTGCTGGAACTATTGAGCTAGAGAAATCTTGTGAAACTAATGAGGGATATAAAAATATATTTTTACTTACAATTCCTACAAATTTAGTCAATCAACAGCAAATTTTAAAAAAGCTTGGAGATAACTTTAAATCAAAATACGAAGGAAAAAGATGAAAATTATTTGGCTTGAAGATGACCCTCAAACTGTTAGAAATACAGTAAATTATATACAAGATGAAATAGATGCATATATCATTATCTGTAAGAGTTTTGCAAAGTTTTCACAAGAACTTTATATGTTGGATGATGATAATAAAAATATTATTATCATAGATATCAGAATGTTATTTAATTTGGAAAATGAGTTTTCCTGTTTTGATAAAACTTTTTTTATAGAAAATGAATTAAATGCAGGGTTTCAATATTATCATGAGTGTTTAGAGAGTAAATTCTCAAAAACAAAGATTGTTTTTGTTACTTCAAAACCATTTGAAGAAGCAAAAGAAGATGCTAAACAATATAATATAGATGTAAATCTAATTCTTACAAAAGATGAACCAGACTCTTTGCTTAATTTCTTAAAGGGTGAAAAATGAAAAACATTGAAATAAATAGTTCAGCACAACCTCTCACACTTGGAGACCTTGACCAAATTGGAGGTATATTAGAACCTGCATCTCAAATACTAGCGGCTCAAAATCAAGCTTTTTATGAAGGTTTGGCAATTACAGTTGCTGTGTTATCTCTGTTTGTATCTATTACTGCTTATTTTGTTGTGGTTAGACCATTTTTTAAAAAAATTGATAAAATTGAACAAGATATTGAAAATGAAGTAAAAAAACAAATTGTTTTTATTGCCCATGAAAAACTTGAATCTGCAAGAGAGTTTGCCTTAACAAAAATAAATTATGAAGTTGAGAAGATTAGAGAAAAGTCTTATCTAATCTTATTCTCTTATCAAAATCTTGTCTATTTGGTTAATCAAAATATAAAACAACAAAGTGATAAAATATTGGCAAATGATAGTTTAAGTGATAAAGAGAAGATGATTAAAATAACAAATTTACAATATCGATATAATGAAATTGTAAATAATGATTTGCCAAAACTTTTTTCAGGTGATATAAATATTGTTAAAGCTGTAGTAAAGCAATTATCAGAGTATAAAGATGTAAAATCAATTATTCTTATGCATCTACAAGATATGCTTGTAAATGGTCATTTTTCGCCAACTGACAAAGAGAATATTAAGATACTACTAAAATCACATTATAATTTTAACGGAGATATATAACTTTTGGCACTATTAGACCTTATTTCATTATCAAAAGCGTATGAGACAAACAAAATCCTCCAAGAGGTTGATTTCTCGCTCTCAAAGGGAGAGCGAATTGCGATTATCGGTAAAAATGGCGGTGGTAAATCAACTTTGATGAAAATTTGTCAAGGGGAGTTGGATTATGATGATGGAAGAAGAGTAGTAACTCAAAATATCAAGATTGAGATGCTAGATCAACAACCAACATTTGTCGAAGGATTATCTGTAAAAGATGCTATTAAAGCTGAGCTGAAGGAGTTAAAGAGTGCAAAAGAGCGATATGATGAAATTAGTTTAAAATTAGAGAGTGATTATGAAAATAGGGAGTTACTTAAAGAGCATGCAAACCTTGGTTTATATTTAGATGCACACAATGCTTGGACTCTTGATGATATTATAGAGAGAGTTTTGCAAGAGTTTAAGTTAAAAGAGTATGAAGATAGAGCCATTACACTTCTAAGTGGTGGAGAGCAAAGAAGGGTAGCTCTTGCTGGGCTTCTTTTAAAAAAACCAGATATCTTGCTTCTTGATGAGCCAACAAATCATCTTGATGTTTATATGGTTGAGTTTTTGGAAAAGATGCTTTTAGAGCGTAAATTTACTCTTCTTTTTATATCTCACGATAGATACTTTCTTGATAATATAGCAACTAGAACTATAGAGATTGAAGATGGAAAGATTAGAAGTTTTAAAGGAGGATATAGTGATTATATAAGAGCTAAAGAGGCTCTTTTGCTATCTATGCAAAAATCACATGATACGCTTTTGAAACATTTAAAGAGTGAAGAAGAGTGGCTTAGTCGTGGGGTAAAAGCGAGATTAAAGAGAAATGAAGGGCGAAAACAGAGAGTATATGATTTAAGAGAAGAGGCTAAAAAAAATCCAAGTGCTATAAATAAAATGAAATTAGAGTTAGAGAGAGAGCAGAAAAATTTTGATAATAGTAAAAATATCAATCGTAAAAAGATGCTTTTTGAAATTGAGAATATATCAAAATCATTAGGCGAAAAGTCTCTGATAAAAGATTTTACGATGAGAATTTTGCAACAAGATAGTATGGCGATTGTTGGAAAAAACGGAAGTGGAAAATCTACATTTTTAAAACTTCTGTTAAATGAGATGCAAGTTGATAGTGGTGAGATAAAGAGTGGAGAGTTTTTAGTTGGCTACTTTGACCAGCAAAGAGTCATGCTTGATGATGATAAAAATTTAATTGAAACTTTTTGTCCAAATGGTGGAGATATAGTTTCTGTTCGTGGAAGAAATATGCATGTTTTTGGTTATCTTAAAAACTTTCTTTTTCCAAAAGAGCATCTTGATAAAAAGATAGGAATTTTAAGTGGTGGAGAGAAAAATAGAGTTGCTTTAGCTCTTTTGTTTACCAAAAAATATGATTGTTTGATTATGGATGAACCGACAAATGATTTAGATATAAATACTATTAATATACTTGAAGAGTATCTTCAGAGTTTTGAAGGGGCTCTTATATTTGTCTCACACGATAGGTTCTTTGTTGATAAAATTGCTAAAAAACTTCTGATTTTTAAAGGCGAGGGCGAGATTGAGGAGAGTTATCAAAGTTATAGTGAATATCTTGAAATTGAGAAAGAGTTAAAAGAGTTAGATGATATTAGAGTGAAAAAAGTACCACCAGAATCTAGCAGAGTTACAAATAGAGCTGTAAAACTTACATATAGAGAAAAAAGTGATTTAGAGACCCTACCAAAAGAGATAGAAGAGCTAGAGAAGCAAATAGAAGAGTTAAATAACTGTCTGCAAGATCCCCAGTGTTACGAAAAAAGAGGCTTGGGAATACTTAGTGATGAACTTAGTTCAAAAGAAGAAGAGTATGAATTTCTGGTAGAAAAATACCTTTTATTAGAAGAGAAGGTGGAGATGATAAACAATTTGATATAATCGAATTTAAATGTAGGAGAATTATTTATGAAAGTATTATTAATAAAAGATGTAAAGAGTTTAGGCAAAACGGGAGAGATAAAAGAGGTAAAAGAGGGTTATGGACGAAATTTTCTTATAGGAAAAGGGTATGCCAAACATGCAACAAGTGAAGTTATACAGCAGTGGGAAAAAGAGCAAGCTCAAATCTTGAAAGATAAAGAAGAAGAGTTGGTAAGGCTTAAGGAGATTGAAAAAGATTTATCAAAGATAAAATTAAATATTAAGAAGAAATTAGGAGCTAACGGCTCTTTGTATGGAGCAGTTACAAAAGATGAAATTGCACAGGAACTTTTATCACAATACAAAATTGAAGTAGATAAAAAGAGTGTAGAGTTAGAAAAAAATGCAATAAAAAGTGCGGGAGATTTTGAAATATCTATCAAATTAGGTCACGGCATCCATGCTAAATTAAATATAGAAATTACAGGGTTAGAATAGATGTTTCACGCAACTACGATATTAGCAGTCAAAGGAAAAGATAAAGCGGTTATTGGAGGTGATGGGCAAGTTACTTTTGGTTCGGCTATATTAAAAAGCAATGCTACAAAAATTAGAAGACTACACAATGGAAAAATACTTGCAGGATTTGCAGGAAGTACAGCTGATGCTTTTAATCTTTTTGATATGTTTGAGGGAATTTTGGAAAACAAAAAGGGTGATCTCTTAAAATCAGTGATAGAGTTTTCAAAAGAGTGGCGAAAAGATAAGTATATGAGACAGCTTGAGGCTATGATGATAGTTTTGGATACTAACCATATCTATATCCTTAGTGGAAATGGCGATGTTGTTGAGCCAGAGGATGGAAAAATTGCGGCTATTGGGAGTGGTGGAAATTTTGCTATATCAGCTGCAAGAGCACTTGATAGGTTTGCCAATTTAGATGAAGAGAAGCTTGTAAAAGAGAGTTTGCTATTAGCTAGTGAGCTTTGCATCTATACAAGTGATAATATTAAAACTTATACACTAACAAAAGAGGAAAAGAAGTAAAAATGGATATGACACCTAAAGAGATAGTCTCTTACCTTGATAGCTACATTATCGGGCAGTATGAAGCTAAAAAAGCGATAGGAATTGCTTTAAGAAATAGACATCGGCGGATGCAATTAGAACCGTCTATGCAAGAAGATATTATGCCTAAAAATATTCTTATGATTGGTTCAACTGGAGTTGGAAAGACGGAAATTGCAAGACGACTTGCTAAAATGATGAATTTACCTTTTGTAAAAGTAGAGGCTAGTAAATATACTGAAGTTGGTTTTGTTGGACGAGATGTTGAGTCTATGGTTCGTGATCTTGTAATGGCATCTGTAAATTTGGTAAAGAGCGAGTACAAAGAGAAAAATGCATCAGCAATTGAATCATATGTGCGAAAGAAGATTATCGAAAAACTTCTTCCTCCACTTCCAAGTGGTGCAAGTGAGCAGAAAAAAGAGGATTATAAAAGAAGTTTTGAGAGGATGAGTAAAAAGCTCATTGATGGAGAGTTAGATGACCTTACAATTGAGATAGAGATTTCAAAAGGTTTAGGAGAGTTTAACGACGCTACTATGCCTCCTGAGATGATAAAAGTTCAAGAATCTTTTATGAAAATTCTTAGCTCAAAAACTGATAATATAAAAAAAGAGGTAACTGTAAAAGAGGCAAAAGAGGCTCTAAAGGCGGAAGCTAGTGAAGATCTTTTAGATTTTGAATTGATAAAAGCAGAAGCATTAGATAGGGCTCAAAATGGTGGTATTATTTTTGTAGATGAAATTGACAAGGTAGCTGTGAGTGCAAAATCTCAAAGTCGTCAAGATCCGAGTAAAGAGGGAGTCCAAAGAGATTTACTTCCAATTGTTGAGGGGAGTGATGTAAATACTAAGTATGGAGTTATAAAAACAAATCATATACTTTTTATTGCAGCTGGGGCTTTTCATGTTAGTAAACCAAGTGACCTTATTCCTGAACTTCAAGGTCGTTTCCCTCTTCGAGTTGAGCTAAACTCTCTCTCAGAAGAGACACTTTATAAAATTTTAACTCAGCCTAAAAATTCGCTTTTAAAACAGTATGAAGCACTTTTGGGTACTGAAGGGGTTGAGCTTATTTTTGAAGATGAAGCTATAAGAGAGATGGCAAAAGTTTCACAAATGGCAAATGAGAAGATGGAAGATATAGGAGCAAGAAGGCTTCATACAGTTTTAGAGAGAGTGATAGAAGAGATTAGCTTCTGTGCTGATGAACACAATGGTGAGAAGTTGATTGTTACAAAAGAGCTTGTAAATGAGAAGCTTGACTCTATCTCTAATGATGAAGATTTATCTAGGTATATTCTATAGATGAGTGAGCAAAGAGCTGGATTTATCGCAGTAGTTGGTCGTCCAAATGCGGGTAAAAGTTCGCTTTTGAACTTTTTTGTAAATGAAAATATCACAATGGTTTCACACAAAGCAAATGCAACAAGAAAACGCTCAGATGTGATTGTGATGCATAAGAATTCTCAACTTATATTTATAGATACACCCGGACTCCATGAAAAAGAGCAACTTTTAAATCAATATATGATGGAAGAGGCTATAAAAGCAATTGGAGATGCGGACCTTATTCTTTTTCTCTCACCCGTAACTGATGGTTTAGAGGAGTATGAAAAGTTTTTAAAGTTAAATAGTAAGAATATTCCTCATATTCTTTTGATTACAAAGATAGACCAAGTTTCACAGCAGAGACTCTTTAAAAAAATTACTGCATTTGCAGAGTATCAGGATAAGTATCTTGAACTTATTCCAACTTCTATTAAAAAAGGTACTGATATTCCTTATGTGTTAGGGACGATTGCAAAGCATCTTCGAGTACACCCTTTTTACTATGATACAGAAATCTTAACAACTCAAAACATGAAAGATATTTACAGAGAATTGATAAGAGGTGCAATATTTGATAAAACCTCTAAAGAAATTCCTTATTTTTCCGATGTAGTTATTGAAAGAGTTGAAGAGTCTTTTGAGTTAGAGAAAGTTTATGCTCAGATTGTCGTTGATAGCAAGAGTCAAAAGGGTATTGTTATAGGTCATAATGGTGCTACTTTACAAAGAATTGGCAAGATGGCTAGGGAATCGATAGAGTCCTTAAACGGTAAAAAAACTTTCTTGAAACTATTTGTAGTTGTAAAAAAAGGTTGGAGTAAAGATAAAAAATCTTTAGGAGAGCTTGGTTACAATTTTTAAAGACTCTTTAACTACTTATAAAATAATAGGTAGAAACTATGCTGAAAAAGAGTATTTTAAAACCCGCAAATAAGAAAATTATAGCGGTTGATCCATATTCATTAACCTCTTATGAATATGATAAAAATGTTATTACTAAAGGTAATGTTAAGAGTTTTGATCAAAAGAGTTTTTATAACTCTTATGTTCAGACAAAAGATATTATTTCAAACACTGTTGATATTGATAATGATGTAAGTAATGAAGATTTAAGAGATGCAATTGAGATTAAAGCTTATGATGAGTTAGGACTAGAGAGTGCTAAAGAGTATTCTATATTCTATTTTGAGTCAGATAAAGCAGATAATGAATATAAAGTATTTAATGTTATAGCAATTGATAAAATGCGTCTTGATGAAGTTTTTGGTAATTTAAAAGATATTAAATATATTGATTATATTACTGCAGCTCCTTTTTTAATGAAATCACTATACAATAGAAACTTATTAAGTATGGAAAATACAGATTGTTTTGTTTTTTTCCATAAAGATGATGCTTTTGTTACTATTTATCAAAATGGTGAGTATGTTTTTTCTAAATCAATTCGTTACTCTTTAAAAAATATATCAGATACATTTTCAAAAGAGCTTGGAAAAAGAGTTGATGAATCTGAGTTTTACTCAATGCTTATAAAATCTGGATTTCAAAATCAAAATAGTGCTTATCAGCAACAGTTGATGAAGCTTTTTGGTGAAGTATTCGTCTATATTAATGATGTTATTTTGTATGCAAAAAGGGCATATGGATTAGATAAAATTAATGATATATATTTAGGAACAGAGATAGGGCATATCCCGGGAATTGCTGAATTTTGTTATAACTATATCAATATTCAAACTCAAAAATTAGAATTTAAAATATCTAAAAATGCAAATGAAATTGATATTAATCCACTTCAAACGCTTCTTATTATAAATGCACAAGATTATCAACACAATTTTGATGAAAGCTTTAATGTATCAATTTTTAAAAGACCGCCACCTCTTAGACAAAGACCTAGTGGGAAATTAATGCAGACAGTTGCAGCTGCTCTTGTTATCTCTTTAGCATATCCTGGCTATCAATTTGTATATGATAATTTCTTTTTGAAAGAGAATTTAAAAACTTTAATAAACCAAGATAATGAATTATCAATTCGAGTGGCTAGTATGAAAAAAGAGCTTACAATTGTAAATGAGAGTAAGAAGGCTGTTGAAGGGAAATTGGAAGTAAAAAATCAAGATTTAGATTTTAGAACAAAACTTCTTAAAGAGATTTATAGCAAAAAAGTCTCATATCCTATGAAAGCAAAAGTCTTAACGGAACTTTTTGACAAAATAAATAAACATGATTCAAAAGTTATTAGTGTATCTAATGACGATAAAGAGATGATAGTTACAGTTAGAAGTTTACATGATAAATCAATTACTGAACTTATGAAAGATATATCGGTAACAAGAGGTTATGATGTTAGTACAGAGCTAATTAAAAAAGATGATAATACAACATATTATCAAAGTGCGATAAAGGTTGGACTAAATGGCAATATCTAGTTTAGAAAATAAAACAACATTTGATAAAATTGATGCATTTTTTGGGGAGAAAAAACCTTCAGAAGCCTCACTCTTATATCTTGGAGCAATGCTTATTGTTGGTGCTTTAGTATATCAATTTCTTTTTTTAGAGACTGATAAAAATTTAAAGATAACAGAGTCAAAGTTAGTAACGGCAAAGAAAAAGGTAGCAGATGCAAGTAATTACTTAGCAGTAAATACTCCTTCAAGATTAAATCAGTTAAAACAAGCTGTTGTACAAAAAAATGTTGAGTATGATAATACGATTTATAAAATAAGTTATGTTGATAATACACTTACAGAATTATCTTACCTACTATTTGATGATGAGAATTGGGCTAGTTTTGTAGATAATATTTCACATTTGGCAAAAAAACATAAAGTAGAGATAAAAGAGATAGCAAATAAATTTTATGAACCTACTTTTCAAAAAATCACACATGTTGTTGTGATTGATGTTAAATCAAAAGGAGATTTTACAAATATGGTGAAGTTTTTAAATGAGATTGAAGAGAGCCAGCTTGTTATTGATATAAATCAGATAGAAATTACAAAACCAGATGACAAACTTGAAGGTATGTTTAAAATTGCTGTATGGGGGATGAAATACTAATGAAAAGATTAATAATTATACCGTTTTTGGCGATATACTTACAAGCAGAGGATAGTAGACTTGCTATGGTTTCTGAGTATATGAATATGTTTTCAAAAATTGGAGAAAAACGAATTGGAGTTGATCCTAGAGTGATAGATTCTGTAAAAGCTCCATTTGTTATAACAGAAAATAATGTAACTAAAAGTGTTGATGGCAAGAGTATTATTTCTAAACCAGAATTTGTTTTACAAGCGATAATTAATAAAAGAGCAAAAATTAGTGGTAACTGGTATAGCTTAGGTGATGAAGTAAGCACAATGAAGATTAAGTCTATTAAAAATGGTGTAGTCTGGCTTCAAAATAGTGAGTATAAAAAGAGATTAACAATAAGGAAAGAAAATGCAAAAATTAGTATCAAGTAAACTAAAACAGAGTGCTTTAGCGTTTAGTTTTGCTTCACTACTTTTAGGAAGTGTA
>JAMONX010000031.1 GCA_027066435.1 Campylobacterales bacterium | reverse complement strand
TCACAGGTTGAATTCAAGACCTAGAAAGTGTCTTGATTATGCAACTCCTTATGAGGCTTTTATGGAACTTACAGGTTTAGATGCTATAGTTTTGGTTAAGGGTATTCGCTTATGAGTCGAATCTGCCGTTGATTTTAGATGATGTTCAAAGACTTACATGGATAGCGACTCTCAAACCAACAAACAGCAATCTAAACGAATATGTTGATAATCTAGTCTCATATAAAGAGGTCAATTTTATAAAAGTGCAACTAAAAGAGCAAAAAAATTATCTAAAAATAGCTCAACTTTTACAAAAGGTTATACCTTATCATTTAGTGTTGTGGCTAGAAGATGAAAGTAGCTTTTGTGTTCACACAGCTTTTAAACGGATCAACCAAGCAGATAATACAAAAAGAACAATCCAAGAGATAATATACTCTCCATGGATAGAGACAAACAGACTTGATAAGATAACAGAGACATTTTTAGAAAGTTTGGATTTCAACACTCTTTTGCATCACTCATTAAAAGCTTATTATGAGAATTTTGTAGCCCAGATATTTGCTCTTGAATCTGCAAAGATAACAGGTTTTTTCAGACAACAAGAATTTTCTAAAACATTTGATGAAGTTCCACTTCTTAGAGAGATAGAGAGCCTTGAACAACAGATAAAAGCTCTCAAAGCTACACTTAAAAAACAGACTCAGATAAAGAAGAAAATCGAATTAAATATGCAGATAAAGAGATTACATTTTAAGTTTTCAGAGCTGCAAGAAACACTTATCAAAAATAACCCCAATCCAAAAGGACTATTATGAAAAAGCTAGATTTGCAGAGTAAGAATATAGTTGATGAAAATATCACAAAACTAAAAGAGATATTTCCCGATGCTTTTTGTGAAGATAAGATAGATTTTGATGTTCTTAGTGAGTTATTGGGAGAACATGTCATAGAGGGACAAGAGAGATTTCAGTTTACATGGAGTGGCAAAGCAGATGCTAGAAGAGAAGCTATGAAACGATCTCGTGGAACTCTTCTTCCATCAAAAGAGGATAGTAAAGATTGGGAAAATACGGAAAATATTTATATAGAGGGTGATAACCTAGAAGTTTTAAAACTACTTCAAAAGAGTTACCATTCAAAGATAAAGATGATATACATAGATCCACCATACAACACAGGTAAGGATTTTGTTTATAAAGATAACTATATAGACAACTTAAAAAACTATTTGGAAATATCAGGTCAAAAAGAAGATGGTAAAAAAATCAGTACAAATAGCGATAGTCATGGCAGGTATCATAGTAACTGGTTAAACATGATGTATCCAAGATTAAAGTTAGCTAGAAATTTGCTCAAAGATGATGGTGTTATATTTATATCCATTGATGATAATGAAGTGGCAAATCTTAGAAAGACTTGTGATGAGATTTTTGGGGAAGATAATTTTGTAGCACTTTTGCCTACAATTATGAATTTAAAAGGCAATAATGATCAGTACGCATTTTCTGGTACACATGAATATACGATAGTCTATACCAAAAATTATTCAATGAGTACATTTTACGAATTTTATATAAGTGATGAAGAGATAAATGATTGGGATATTGATGAATATGGATTATTTAAAAAAGGGGCTAATTTAAAAGCTACAGGGATAAATGCACCAAGATATAAGAGACCTAATCTATTTTTTCCATTGTATATTGATGATGAGAATAAAGTATCACTAACAAAACTTAATGATACTTATCAAGAAGTTTTACCAATAACAGATAATGAAGAAATGTCTTGGAGATGGTCTAAAGAAAAATTTGAAAGTGAACTACACAATTTAATTGTAATAAACAATAATAACAAGATTTCTATATATAAAAAACAACGATCAAAAGATAATGATATACCAACAAAAAAACCAAAATCAATTTTCATAAAACCAGAATATAGTAGTGGAAATGGAACACAAATTATAAAAACATTATTTAATGAAAAAGTTTTTGATTTTCCAAAACCTATTAGTTTAATATATGATTTTTTAACTATTGGAACAAGAAATAATGACATAGTTCTTGATTTTTTCTCAGGTTCAGCAACAACTGCTCATTCAATAATGCAATTAAATGCTGAAGATAGTGGAAATAGAAAATTTATTTTAGTTCAGCTTCCTGAGCTAACAGACAATAAAGTATTTTCAACAATTTGTGAACTTGGCAAAGAACGAATCAACATTTCAGGTCAAAAGATACTTGATGATAACAAAAAAGAGAAAAATCCAAAAGACCTTTCAAATCTTGATGTCGGTTTCAAAGTCTTTAAACTAGAGAGTTCAAATATCAAAACATGGGATCCTGATCCTGAAAATTTAGAAAAATCATTGCAAGAAAGTATGAACAATATCAAAGATGATAGAAGTGAAGAAGATTTGCTTTATGAGATACTTTTACATTATGGGCTTGAATTGACACTACCGATAGAAGAGTATGATATATGTGGGCAAAAAGTCTTTGATGTTGGTTATGGGGCATTGGTCGTCTGTTTGGGGGACAATATCAACATACAGATTGTTGATGGTATCGCAAAATTGACAGAAGAGTTAAATCCTGATGAAGATATCCGTAAATACTGTAGAGTTGTGTTTAAAGACAATGGTTTTGAAAGCGATACACTCAAAACAAATACCATTCAAAACTTTAAACGCATCGGCATAGATGAAGTGGTGAGTGTGTGATGAAGATAAAATTTGAAAGAGATTTAGATTTTCAGTTAGAGGCTATATCTTCTATCGTTGATATATTTGAAGGGCAGGAAATCTCACAGTCAAACTTTACAGTCAATGCCCCACGATATGATGGAAATCAGATGATAATGGATTTTGAACACATAGGAGTAGGAAATCGTTTGAAACTTCTTGATGATGAGATAAAGAAAAATATTCAAAAGATACAGCTTAGAAATGGATTAAAGCAGATAACAGAGTTAGAGTCAAATGACTTTAGTGTAGAGATGGAGACAGGAACGGGTAAAACTTATGTCTATCTTAGAACCATATTTGAGCTTCAAAAGAAGTATGGATTTAACAAGTTTATCATCGTTGTGCCATCTATCGCCATCAAAGAGGGTGTCAATAAAACTTTACAAATCACAAAAGAGCATTTTAAGATGCTTTATGAAAATGTAAAATATGACTACTTTACTTATGACAGTTCAAAGCTAGAACAGGTCAGAAGTTTTGCAACAAATGATTATATACAGATTATGATTATCAACATAGATGCTTTTAGAAAAAGTTTTGTAAATATACAAAAAGAGGACAAATCAAATATCATACATCGTTACAATGATAAATTAGGATACAAACCAATAGAACTGATACAGTCAACAAATCCCATCGTTATCATAGATGAACCACAAAGTGTGGATAATACAGACAACTCAAAAAAGGCTATAGCATCATTAGAGCCTCTTTGTAAACTGCGATATAGTGCAACTCATAAAGAGAAGTATAATTTCATGTATAAGTTAGATGCAGTTGAAGCATACGAGAGAAAACTTGTCAAACAGATAGAAGTAGCTTCCATCGAGGTCGAGGCTTATCATAACAAAGCCTATATCAAGTTACTCAAAGTGGATAATTCTAAACTTGTACATAGAGCCTATGTAGAGATAGATATTAACAAAAATGGTCAAACAAAAAGAGAAAAAAGATGGGTTTATCAAAATGACGACTTGCATGAGATATGCAAAAGAGATGTTTATGAAGGATACATCATCAAAGACATATACTCCAAAAAAGGGGAAGAGTATATAGATTTTACTTCGGTAGATGAGGTAGTTGAACTTGGCAAGTCCATAGGAACTATTCATCCAGATACATTAAAAAGAGAGCAGATAAAGAAGACGATAAAAGAGCATTTGAACAAAGAGCTTGTTTTAAACCCAAAGGGAATCAAAGTTTTGAGTCTGTTTTTTATCGATAAAGTTTCAAACTATAGAGTTTACGATGAAGAGGGAAATGATAGTAACGGTAAATTTGCCAAAATGTTTGAAGAAGAGTATCAAATACTTATAAAATCTCCAAAATATAGAACACTTACAGAGGGTGTTTATCATATAGATGCAGATGTATCACAAGTGCATAACGGATACTTTTCGATAGATAAAAAAAGTAAAGCAAGTAACAAAAAAGAGAAATTTGAGTATTTCAAAGATACGAGTGGAAAAATCATCGCTGACAATGATACTTACAATCTTATCATGAGAAACAAAGAGGAGTTACTTAGTTTTAAGTCAAAACTGCGATTTATCTTCTCTCATTCGGCACTAAGAGAGGGGTGGGACAATCCAAATGTATTTCAAATCTGTACTTTAAATGAAGGTACAAAATCTACAATCAGAAAAAGACAAGAGATAGGAAGAGGTCTAAGACTTGCTGTAAACAAACATGGAGAACGAGTTTATGGATTTGAAGTCAATCGGCTGACAGTCATGGTAAATGAGACTTATGAAGAGTTCATAGCAGCCTTGCAAAAAGAGATAGTTGAAGATACAGGTATCAAGTTTGGTATAGTGTATGACCATACATTTGCAAATGTTATCACAGGTATAGAAGCTGATGGAGAGCAATATCTTGGACAGGAACTTTCAGAAGAGTTATTTGAGTTTTTTAAAACAAAAGGATATATCAATAACAAAGGTAAAGTACAAGATCCTCTAAAAATAGATTTGAAACAAAATAGAATCGATATACCAGAATCGATGAATAATTATAAAGTACAGATAGTCAAAAAACTAAAAAGTGTAGCTGGAAATCTAAATATACTAAATGCAAAAAAAGGTCGAAAAGTAAAACTTAACAAAGCTGTCTGTTTGAGTCCAGAGTTTAAGGAGCTTTGGGAAAAGATAAAGTATAAAACGCTGTATAGTGTTGATTTTGACTCACAAGAGTTGATAGAAGAATGTGTTTCAAGAATAAAAAATGAACTAATAGTCCCCCACGCAAAGATAGTTTACAGAACAACACAAATTGGCATAACACAAGGCGGAGTAGATGCTGATAAAAATGGGGTACATACAGAAACAACACTTTTAAAAGAGAGTGATTATATGTTACCTGATTTGGTTAGCATGATACAAAATGAGACAAATCTAACTAGAAAATCTATCGTTGAAGTTTTAGTCAAGTGTCAAAAATTAGATGACTTTAAAAAAAATCCACAAAGATTTATAGATGAGGTTATCAAAATCATAAAAGAGCAGATGAGGCATTTTATCATCAAGGGTATAAAGTACGAAAAAATTGGAGAACATGAAGTCTATAAACAGGAGCTTTTCAAAGAAGAAGAGTTATATGGATACTTAGAAACAAATATGATAGAAAGTACAAAATCACCTTATGACTATGTTATCTATGACTCTTTAATAGAGAGTGATTTAGCCTACAACTTTGAAAGAAGTGACAATATAAAAGTATATGCAAAATTACCTCCATGGTTTAAAATATCCACTCCACTAGGTAGTTATAATCCCGATTGGGCTGTACTTTATGAACAAGATAAAGTACAAAAGCTATACTTTATTGTTGAAACAAAAGGTTCATTAGCAACTGAATTTTTAAGACCGATAGAGCAGGGAAAAGTCAAATGTGGAAAAGAACATTTTAAAGCTCTTGATAATGGTATAGAACTTGAGGTCGCATCTAGTTTTGAGTCGTTGAGTGATATTATGTCACAGTTTTAGAATTGATTTTAGGGTTATTTTATCTTCAGGTCTTATAAGTATACTGATGTTTCCACTTTTTGGAGGTATATTATACTATGAGATTTTATTAGTATTTTAACTTTTACGGAATCAAAAGTTAGATTTGATTAAGAGTAAAAAGATAGTTAAATCATAATTTAATCACAGTAGCCCCCATTCCGCCCATATTTGCAGGTGCATCAGAGTGACCTCTCACACTTGGGTGAGTCTTTAAAAACTCTTTTACTGCATATGCTAGTTTTCCACTTCCTACTCCATGATAAACTAAAACTTCATCATAACCAGTTAATAATGCATCTGAGAGATATTTGTCTAGTTTATTTATCGCTTCTTCGGCTCTTAATCCGTGGAGGTCTAGTTTTACTGAGCTTTGGCTTGGTTTGTCTATCTTTATAACTGTTGCTCTTTTGGGCTGTGGTAAATTTCCGCTTCGTTTTAGCTCTTTTAGTGGGACTCTTAGTTTTATGCCTTGACTCTCTATCGTTGCTTCATTTTTTTTGATGGAGAGAAGTTTTCCTCTTGAGTTTTGGTACTTTACAAAATCTCCTACTTTTAGTTCTATTTTTTCTTGTTTTGTCTCTATCTTTTGGGCGGATTTTCTTTTTTTGTTTGCTATGTTTAACTGTTGGTGGATGCTTTGGAGGTCGTTAGCTTTTGCTGCTTTTTTTGCTTGGTTTATGGCTTCTGCATACTCAGCTTCTAGGGTGTTTTTTATCTTTTTTATCTCTTGGTCAGCTTCAAATTTTTGGTTAGATAGGGAGTTGTTTAGTTTTTTTTGTTTTTCTATCTCAAAATCTAAAGTTTTGTTTTTCTCTCTTAGCTTTAGTTCAAGGTCGATATTTACCTGGATTATGTCTCCTAGTTTCTCTTTATCTTCGCCGTAAACTTTTTTGGCTTCACTTATGAGAGGCCCCGGTATGCCATATCTAAGGGCTGTTTCAAATGCATAACTTTTTCCGATGGTTCCGTACAAAAAATCAAAGGTTGGTTTTCGGTTTTTTTCATCATAAAGAGCGGCTGATAGTTCTACCTCTTTGTGTGTTGCCATCATACTTGCTAATCGTTTGTGGTGGGTTGTTATGATTATTTTTGCATCTCTTATGGATAATTTCTCTAAGATGACTTTAAACAAGGATGCAGCTTCATCTGAATCAGTTCCTAACTCTATCTCATCAACTCCTACTATGAAGTTAGATTTTCCAAAGAGTTTGCTAAACTCTGACATTCTTCCTGCAAATGTTGAGATATCATTTTTTACATCTTGTGGGTCATCTATGATCGCTGTTATCTCTTTGAAAGAGGCTATTTTTGAATTGTTTGCATCTATGCTCATCGGGATTAAGTATTTGGATAGAAAAACGGCACTTAGGATTGATTTTAAAAGCATTGTTTTTCCACCGGCATTTACTCCTGTTATCATGAGTATCTTTTTACTAAAATCTACCGAGATTGGTTTTGGGTCACTTAGGGCTGGATGAGCAAAATTTGTTAATAGGATTTCATTTGTATTGCTAGGTTTTATAAACTCTAAATTTTTACTTTTTGCAAAAAATAGTCTTGCTTGATAGTTGTCAAATCGGTCAAATGCTCTGTTTAAAAATGATAAAAACATCTCAAATTTAGAAAAAACAGATGAAATTTTTTTCTCATACTCATAAATTAACTCATCTTTTTGGCTAAGCATCTGGGCTTCACTCTTTTTAAGATTTAAGATACTCTCAGGTGTAACATAGAAAAATCCACCACTACTTCTAGCCGTAACAGTTGCTTTTAAAAAGTGGTTAAACCCACCACGAACAAGCAGAGTTTCACTTTCATTGATATAGTGAATTTGTCTATCTACAAGATATGGAGTTAGTTTTGAGCTGTTTAAAAGTCTTCTTAGAGATTCTTTGATATCTTCTTTGTTTCTTTTTAAAGCACCATTTAGTGTTAAAAATCTTTCATCTATCTCATCTCGAAATTTTCCTTTATCATCAAAGTATTGACAGATTTGGATTATCTCTTGGGGTATTATTATCTTATCAAGCCACTCTTTTATAACTCCGCTAAAGGGGAGTTTTTTGAGATATAAAAAGTACTCTACTATCTTTACAAATTCATAAATTTCATAAATTTTTAGTTTACCTGATTTTTTAAGATATGAGAGAGGGGTATCTAAATTTTCTATCTCCTTAGGAGCTTTAAAATCAACTTCTGCTAATTTTTGAATAAAACGAAAATGAAGCCCAGTGTCACCCTCCATAAAGAGCGGTTTTTCTCTGGCTAAAAAGCTTGAAAAATGTTCTAAAAATGGAGTTAGATCAAGTTTACTTATAAGGGCTTTCATTCTTTGATGGTGCAATCTTTTATATCATATATATTGCCTATAATATCTTTTTTCCCTATTCTTGGCATAAAAGATTGAGTTCCAGATTCATAAAGAAAGTTTGTTTGATTTACATCACTGTTTTTGCACATAAGAGTTTTTCCTTGTTTAAATGCGTTTACAATTTCTCTATTACTTTGTTCCTTTTTTGTAAAAACAAACTCATATAAAAAGGCAATTGTTATAAGAAATATAAAAAACCCCAATACTCCTGTTTTAGTTTTTGTTGAAACGCTTTCAGATTTTGTTAAAAATACTGCAAGTATAACAATAATAAAAATAAGACCTAGTATGATTTGCATTTTATAATTCTCCCCTGAGTTGATATGTGATATCTCCAGCACCAAGTCCGATGATTACTCCATCTTCCAAATCTTGAATTGCCTGGTGATTTTTAATGATTTTTAGATGATTGTTTACATTTATGACGGTATCTGCAAAAAGCGGTTTATAGTTTTTAAAATGTTTTTTAAAATCTATACTCTGTTTCTCTTCACCAGCTGTAAAAACAGGCAAGATGATAAGTTCATCAATCCCAGCAAAACACTCTTTAAATTTATCAAGGTTATCAATAGTCCTTGAGTATTTGTGAGGTTGCCATATAGCTACGACCTTTTTAAGTCCTAAAAGCCTTGCATATTTTCTTGCTGATTTTATAGTTACTTCTATCTCCGTTGGGTGGTGTGCATAATCATCTATGATAACTCTGCGACTATTTTTTTCTAAAATATCAAATCTCTTTTTGATACCTTTATAGTTTTTAAGATTTTCTCTCACATCTTCAAGAGAATTTTGTGTCATAGCAGCTAAGATAGTCAAAGATGCATTTATAGCGATATGCTCACCAACTCCAAATACTTTAAATGTTCCCAAATCTTTTAATACAAATGAAGTATAAGGCTCTCCCTCAACGATGATAGTCTTTATTTTTTTAATGTCTTGGCTTGGATATAGTCGTATAGCTTCTATATCTTTTAGGCTTGATAAAAAATCATCTTCGGCGTTTATAACTCTTATCTTTGCTTTTTTTAAAAATGTTCTATATGCATCATAAAAACGATTTAAGTCATAGTTATAAAACTCCATATGTTCTGGTTCTGCATTTGTAACGATGGCGACATGTGGGTTTGTATTTAAAAAACTAGCATCGCTCTCATCTGCTTCAAATATCATATTGTCGCTCTTTGCAAAGTGCATATTTGAGTTAAATTGTTTGCTTTCGGCTCCGATGATAACTGAGCCATCTATCACAGATGCAAGCATAGCACTTGTAGTACTTTTTCCATGAGCTCCAGCAACTGCATAGACTTTTTTACCTTTTAGTATAAATGGAAGCGCCTCTTTTCTTGAGAGCAGTAGCATCCCTTTTTTCTTGGCTTCTATAAATTCTACATTATCCTCTTTTATAGCGGCTGAGTAGATGACAATATCTTGATCTTGTATATTTTTGGCAAGTTGTGGAGTATTTACTTTTATATCTTCACTTTTAAGAGATTTAGTTATTGGTGACTCTTTCATGTCTGAACCGCTTATATCGTAACCATTTTTTTTTAAAAATCTAGCAAGAGCTGAGAGTCCAATACCTCCAATACCTATAAAATGTATCTTATTTGACATATTTTTTAATCCTTAAAAGTGCATTTTTGGTTTTTGCCTCATCTTCAACTAAGGCAATTCTTACATGTTTGGTATTAAAATTCCCTCGGCTCAAAAAAGAGCCCGGAAGGAGTTTGAGATTCTTCTCTTTGTAGAGTTTTTTTGTAAACTCTAAATCATCTTCAACCTCTAACCATATGTAAAAAGTTGATTCAGGAATATCGCATCCTAATATCTCTTGTGCTAAAGAAAAGTTTTTTCTATATCTATCTCTATTTTTCTCAACATGAGCTTCATCACCCCAAGCAATCGCAGATGCACATTGCAAAGGAAGTGGAGTTGCACATCCTATATATGTTCTATATTTCATATAACTTTTTAAGATTTCTGAATCTCCTGCTATAAAACCAGAGCGTAGTCCAGGAGCAGAACTTCTTTTTGAGATAGAGTTTACAACAAGAATATTTTTAAATTCACTATTCCCCACAGCGATACTAGCTTCAAGCAGTGATGGAGGAGGGGATGAAGTATAAATTTCGCTATAACATTCATCATTTATAAGTACAAAATCATAATCTTGAGCCGCTTTTGCCCATTTTGAAAGCTCTGAAAGATTTAAAGTTGAAGTTGTTGGATTGTTTGGAAAATTTATAATGACAAGATGACAATTTTTTAAAATTTCAGGATTTATCTCTGCCTTGAAATTATTTTCTTTAGTTAGATTTATATGAACTATCTTAGCTCTCGAAGCGATAGCTGCTCCTTCATAAATCTGATAAAAAGGATTTGTAAATGCCATAACTGGCTCCTTTATATCAAAAAGCAAAAACTGAGGAAAGTTAAACAACACTTCTCTAGTGCCAAAAGTAGGAATAATTTGCTCATCTTCCAATTTCACACCAAAACGATTTTTGACAAATCCAATCTGTGCATTTCGCAAAATTGCTTCACCTGCGGTCTTTGGATATTTGTTCAAAAGATGACTATTGCTTTTTAACTCCTGTTGAATAAAATCAGGCGTTTGAAACTGTGGTTCACCTATAGTCAAAGTGAGTGGAGAGTAAGAGTCTTTGGGAGTGATATCTCTTAAAAGTGAAGTTAGTTTTTCAAAGGGGTAAGCCTCAAAATCCATCTGGTTCCTTGTGTTATATTATCTTTGTTTATTGATTATAACACAAGAGGTTTAGAGTTTACTTTTGGAGTGGTTAATAACATGAGTTTGATGAAGATAAGAGCCTTTAAAAAGACTCTTAATTTTAATAATCAATTTTTACTTTAAATGCATTTATCAAGATATCAGATGCTACCATATCAGCTGCATAGCTTGTTGCAAAAAAGATTTCAGCGTCACTCCAGCCAAGCTTTCTAAGGTTTTCTATATCCTCTTTTGTTGTGCTTTTTGCATCATTTGTAGCTTTTAATACAAACAGTAACAGGGCTTTCTCTTTTTCTGTTAGTGGAGCCTTTGAAGCATCTTTTTTCATTGCCATCACGTCATTTGCAGGGATTTTAAAAACATTTATAAGCATTCCTTCATTTAGCCCTACACAATACTCACAATCATGTTGGTTTGAGACAAGCATCCTAACCATTGCTTGAAATTTACCATCAATAGTCTTATGTGTTCCGCTATGTTTATATGATTCAAATTTATTTTTAAGCATCTGTGGGTTTGTGCTATAAAGTTTGATGGGGTTAGGTATAACACCCCAAGTTGCATTGATGTCTTGATAAACTTTTGCTACTTCACCTGTTGCTTTTTGAGGTGATACTGTCTCTATCAAAGCTATGCTCTGTGCTTGTAGTGCGGATGCAAATAGTGTTGCAATTGCTATCTTTTTTATAATGTTCATTTTTATCCTTAATTAATTTTTTAACTTGTTATCACATCTGTGAACCTAAATATCTATTTTTTACCTCCTTTTATAGTTTTTAGTTCTGTACCAATTGGTACTAAATATCTCAAAAAAATTTTATGTTAATAACTCTTCTATATGTTTTATAACCGCATTTAGTTCCTCTTTGGAAGCTCCAAGTTGTATCATCTGTACTAAACCATTTATAAGACTTTGATAGATGCTTCCAAGTGTGGATGATGGCAAAGTATTTTTTATCTCACCCTCATTTTGTGCCTCTTCTATCAACTCTTTAAAAAGTTTGCGAAATGTTTTAAACTTGTAACTTATTAATTCATTAAAATGTGGATGGTTAGAGAAACACTCACTGCTTGAATTTGCAAGTAAACACCCTTTGACTTTGCCTGTCTCTCTAAGTTCACTTATCGTTTCATAAACTATATGAAGCAAAACACCTTTTGCCCCCATCTCTTTTTTTAATCCCTGCATATACTCATAACTCATCTTGGCATATAGCTCCAACGAGAGCCTAAAAATATGTTCTTTGCTTTTAAAAGTCTGATAAAAACTACTTTTTTTGATATTCATCGCTTCTAAAAGTCCACTAAGTGATGATTTATCATAACCATGTTCCCAAAAATAGTGCATAGCAATCTTCAATGCCTCTTGCTCATCAAATGCTTTGGGTCTGCCTATATTTTTTTTCATTCAAGTAGTATAGTACCATTTGGTACAAAAGTCAAGTGAAAGTTTTTGCTTTATGATAAATATGATTTAAAATCTTTAACATTTTATCTTCTGTTTTACTGTAATAACCACATTACCCTTTTTATGCCCCTTCTCTACATATTTGTGTGCCTCAACTATCTGTTCTAGCGGGTATTCTCTATCTATGATAGACCTAAGATGCCCAGCTTCTATTATCTCTTTAAGATAAATTAGGTGTTCAGATTTTATCTTTAAGCTATCAGTTGAAGTTAGAACATTTAGATAAATTCCATCTTGTGTGAGTGATTTTTCTCTTTTTGATGGCTCTATCTTACCAACTGCATCCAAAATAAGATCATATTTTTTACCACTTTTTGTAAAATCTGTAGTAGTATAATCGATAACCCTATCAGCTTTCAAAGATTTTACCATCTCTATATTTGTGCTACTACATACTCCAGTAACTTCAGCTTTAAAATATTTGGCAAGTTGTACAGCAAAAGTTCCTACACTTCCAGAAGCTCCATAGATAAGAACTTTATGCCCCTTTTTAATCTTTGCTTTTCTGAGAAGAAGTAGTGCCGTGATAGCTCCATTTGGAACTGGTGCTGCTTCTTGGTGAGTCATATTGGTTGGTTTTAGGGCAATTATACCATTTTCTGATATGCAGGTATATTCAGCATATGTTCCAAAATTTAACTCAGTTGATGCAAAAACTTGATCTCCTTGTTTAAATAGTTTGACATCTTTTCCAGTTGATTCAACCTCTCCTGAAAACTCCATCCCTAGAATCTTTTTTCTTGGACCTTTAAACCCTATGATTATTCGCATAATAGCTTTGATGAAAATGTCTTTTATATCTCCCATGCCAGGCTTTAGGCTTCTGATTTTAGTATCCCCTATGTGTACTGTTGTTGCATGAATTTTTACTAATAGTTCATCATTTTTGGGGATGGGTTTTTTAACTTCACTTACCTGAAGTACTTCAGGTGAGCCATATTTTGTACAGATGATTGCTTTCATTTACTCCTCTTTTGCCATATTTATCAACTCTTGAGCTGTAATTTTTCCATCTTTATTACCATCAGCTCGGTTAAAATCCCATTTTAGATACTCTTTTTTTGTCATACCTCTCTCTTTTGCCTCTTTGGCTATATCTTCTTTTGAACCACTTTTTAGATATTCATTATAGTCAATATAACCATCATTATTGGTATCCATATCTTGATGTGCAGCTTTTATCATAGAGTTTGGAATGAGTGCTGTACATCCATTTAGAAGAAGTGTTGCAAATATCGTAAATATAATCTTTTGTTGTGTTTTTTTCATCTAAAATCCTTTAATTTTTGATACTGACATTTTAATTTAAAATGATGTGAGAAAAATGAGAAGAGAAAAATTTTATAAGTTTTCACTAAAATACCATATGCAAAACAGATTTTTGAACCTAACCTTACTCTATGTAGAAGATGACAAAGTGATTCGTCAAAATGCAGTAGAGTACCTAAGTAGCTATTTTAAAGAGGTTTTTCAAGCCAAAGATGGGCAAGAGGCTCTTGATATATATCAAAAAGATAGACCAGATATTATCATAAGTGATATTGAGATGCCTCGTCTTAATGGTTTGGATATGGTAAAAAAGATTAGGCAAAAAGATAAAACAACGCCTATTATCATCACTACCGCCTTTACAGATACCTCTTATCTTCTTCAAGCTGTTGAGCTACAACTTCTTAAGTACATCACCAAACCAATAAACTCTAAAAAACTAAAAGATGCACTAAACCTTCTCTTTGAGCATCTAAATATCAACAATATTTTGGCTATCGATAAAAAGAAGTATTATGATAGTTTAAATAAGAGTCTTATGATAGACAAAAGCTTGATTAAACTCACCATTAAAGAGCTACAACTTTTTGATTTGTTGGCAAAAAACCATCATAGAGTGGTTAATTATGAAGAGATAGAAAATATTGTTTGGTATGATGATGTGATGAGTAAAGATGCTCTTCGTGCATTGGTACGAACACTTCGGATGAAACTTCAAGGTGATTATATAGAAAATATTTCAGGTTTTGGATATAGACTACAAGTTGCAAAAAAAACACAATAACATTTTTTTCACATTATCTTGGGTTATACTCTATTTATGAAAAAGTTTGTTTTTATTTTAATCCTCTTTTCTACAGTACTTTTTGCAAGTGGTTCACCTCTCGTTCTTAAAACATTTGCAACCAATGAAGAGATAAATATTAGCGATATTTCTAAGTACACTTCTAAGTTTAAAACTCAAACACAAGATGAGAAAGATGACGAGTTTGAGATAGTTTTGATTAATAGTGAAGAACCATCTACTTTGAAGCAAAATACTATATATAAATTTAACTGGATAATGGTAGAGCTTGATGAAAATCTCTCTAGTGGAAACTACTGGATAGAGCATACATCTTTTGAGTTTACTAAGCACTCTTTTAAAGAGCATCAATTAGTTGATAATTTCTCTCTTTTTGGACGGAAACTTTTCTCTTTTCATTATGATAAAACTAAAGATAGTAGAAGATATTTTTTAAAAGCTGTTCCCTCTAAATCGCATGTTGTTGCTTTGGCAACACTCCATACAACAGAAGTTTTTTCAAAGTGGGCAAATGAATATAGCATAAAGTTGTTAATCTCCTTTTTCCTCTTTGGACTTATCTTTATGACAGCCATCTATAATGGAGCTTTATATCTTTTTAATCGTGAAAAATCTTTTCTCTACTATATGCTGATGCAATTTTTTATGGTTGGTATTTTAGTCTATCAAACAGATCTCATACAGATCTACGCCATGGGAAATGTAGAGTATGAAGAAGTGGCTATCTTCTTTTACTTTATTATTGTGGAGGTGGGTATTGTTTTTATCCTGCTCTTTATACGCTCTTTTTTAGAGACCAAAAAGTATCTGCCCTTTCATGATAAAATTTTAGGTTATATCATGGTCATTGCTATTATTGATTTGGTCTTCTTCTTTGTGCCGATTATGCTTATTTTTCAACTCTACTCGTTTATGTTGCTTTATGTGGTATGGGTGGCTTGGTTACGCCTCAGACAAGGGTATAGACCAGCACTCTTTTTTATGTTTGGTTGGTTTGCATT
>JAMONX010000030.1 GCA_027066435.1 Campylobacterales bacterium | reverse complement strand
CCTACATATAATTTTGTAGTTGCGATTGATGATTCTTTGATGGGGCTTAGTGATGTGATTCGTGGAGATGATCATCTCTCAAATACTCCTAAACAGATTGTAGTTTATAATGCTCTTGGTTTTGATATACCAAAATTTTATCATGTACCTATGATTTTAAATCCACAGGGCAAAAAACTATCTAAAAGAGATGGAGCTACTGATGTTATGGATTATAAAAGCTTAGGTTATCTCCCTGAAGCACTTCTTAATTTTCTCATAAGACTTGGGTGGAGCCATGGTGATCAAGAGATATTTTCACTTGATGAGATGCTAGAGTATTTTGATCCAAAAGATATAAACCGCTCAGCATCTGCATATAATGGTGAAAAACTGTTATGGCTAAATGCCCACTATATTAAAAACTCTTCAAGTGAGCGAATTATAGAGGAGTTAAAGTTTTTTGATTTTTATATCTGCGGACATGATAAAAAAGAGCTTATTGTTGACTCTCTAAGAGAAAGAGCTAAAACACTCAAAGAATTTGCCGATATGGCTCGCAGTATTGTAGAAGAGCCAAAAATATATGACGAGAAAGCTGTTAAAAAGTTTTTAAATGATGAATCTTTAGTGATATTAGAAAATTATGCTAAGTTTATTGAAGATTATAAAGATGATTTGCATCTGCCAATTGATTATGAAATGGCAACAAAACTTTTTATGAAAGAGAGTGATATCAAGATGAAGCAACTCGCTCAACCTATCAGAATAGCGATAGTAGGAAGTGCGGTAAGCCCCTCTATCTATGATATACTTGGCATAGTAGGTAAAGAAGATATTATAAAAAGAGTAGAAAAACTTATAACATATACGAAGGAACAAAATGACTAATGAAGAAGCTTTAAAGTATCACGAAGGCGGTAAAATTGCGACAGAGGTTACAAAACCCTGTGAAACACAGCAAGATCTTTCGATTGCTTATACTCCTGGTGTTGCAGTCCCTTGTAAAGAGATAGAAAAAGAGCCATCACTTGCATATAAATATACAGCAAAAGGAAATCTTGTAGCAGTTATCACTGACGGGACAGCAGTTTTGGGTCTTGGAGATATAGGTGCTTTAGCATCTAAGCCAGTGATGGAAGGAAAAGCAGTACTTTTTAAAAAGTTTGCAAATGTAGATGCAGTAGATGTTTTGATAAATGAGACAGATACTGATAAGATTGTAGATATTTGTGTAGCAATTTCAGATACATACGGAGGGATAAATCTTGAAGATATCTCAGCTCCAAGATGTTTTGAGATAGAGAAAAAACTTCAAGATAGGGTAAATATACCAGTTATGCACGACGACCAACACGGAACCGCTATCATAACAACAGCAGGGCTTATCAATGTTTTAGAGCTTACAAAAAAAGATATAAAAACTGTAAAGATCGTAATTATAGGAGCAGGAGCAGCAGGTACAGCATGTGCAAATATGTATAAAAGATTAGGTGCAGAAAATGTTGTTTTAGTAGATAGAAAAGGGGTCATAAGCAGAAAAAGAACTGATTTAAGTGATCATAAAAGAGAGTTAGCCATAGATACAGATGATGTAACACTTCAAGATGCAATGAGAGGTGCTGATATGATGCTAGGTTTAAGTGGACCAAATCTTGTAACTGCAGATATGGTAAAATCTATGGCTCCAAACCCTATAATTTTTGCTTGTTCAAATCCTATACCTGAAATTATGCCCGATGTCGCTCATGCTGTAAGAGATGATCTTATAATGGGAACTGGAAGAAGTGATTTTCCAAATCAGGTGAATAATGTTTTGGGTTTTCCATTTATATTTAGAGGGGCTCTTGATGTGAGAGCTTCAAAGATTACTGAAAACATGAAAATGGCTGCAGCAGTTGCTTTAGCAAAACTTGCAAAAGAGCCGATTCCATATTATGTAAAAGCTGCATATGATGCTCCAGATTTGGAGTATGGAAAAGAGCATATAATCCCAAAACCTTTTAATAAAGAGGTTTGCATCTGGGTAGCTTCAGCAATAGCACAAGCTGCTATAAAAGATGGTGTAGCAAATGTAGATGATTTTGATATAAAAGAGTATCAAAAACATTTAAGAGACCAAATGTATTTAAGTGAAGATGATTAAGCTTATAAGTACAGGTGGTACAATTGCTAAAAGATATGATGAGTTAAGTGGAGAACTAGTTTTTGATAAAGAGCATATTGAGAAGATGTTAGCTCAAGGAAGATGCAATGCTCATATAAAAATCAAACCTTTGATGCTAAAAGACTCTTTAGATTTAACAGAAACTGAAAGAGAGATAATTTTTAAAGCTTGTCTGGATGCATCTGAATCTAAAATCATAATCACTCACGGAACAGATACAATGGTAGAGAGTGCAAAAAAACTCTCTACCATTAGCAATAAAACTATCATACTTACGGGTGCTATGATTCCTTATGCATTTAAAAACTCTGATAGTCTGTTTAATCTCTCATTTGCTTTGGCTTCAGCTCAGATGCAATCTAGTGGAGTTTATATATGTATGAATGGACAAATATTTTCTTGGGATAATGTTGTAAAAAATAGAGCAAAGGGTGTTTTTGAAAAGCTTAATTAAATTGATATTCCTGCTATTTTCAACTACTCTTTTTGCACTTGAACACAATCCTCATCAAGGAGGTGTAGCTGTAATAGAGCTAAAAGAGTTTATAAAAAAACCAAAAGTTTTTTTTCAATCAAATGAGGTAAAAGTTTTGGAAAAAGAGGGTAAATACTTTGCCGTAATTGGCATAGGGATTGATGAAAAAGTAGGAAAAAAACATATAGTTGCTGTAAATCAAAATAAAAAGGTAAGTCTCTATTTTAATGTAACTAAAAAATCTTATAAAAAAGAGTATATAAAGCTAAAAACCAATAAGCGAGTAACACTCTCAAAAGAAAATTTACAAAGATTTAAAAAAGAGAAAGCAAAATCTACAAAAGTTCTAAAAAGCTTTAATAAAACACTCTCATCAAACTTAGAATTTATATCTCCCCTAAATGGTCGTATATCTTCAACATATGGCAAAAGAAGATACTACAACAATAAACCAAAATCACCACACAAAGGGATAGATATCGCTACCAAAAGAGGCACCTCAATAGTAGCAAGCGAGAGTGGAGTTGTAAAAATTGCCCAAGAGTTCTTTTTTAATGGAAATACAATCTATTTAGATCATGGAGAGGGAGTTATTACGATGTATGCTCATATGAAAGGCTTTGAAGTAGGCGAGGGGGATTTTGTAGAAAAAGGAGAAGTAATAGGCTATGTTGGAACCACAGGAAGATCCACAGGTCCGCATCTTCATTTTGGCATAATGTTAAATGCTAAAGCTGTTGATCCTGGGATATTTGTGGCAGATTATCGAAACAAAAGCAAATAATTTACCGTCACTGACAAATCTGATATCGAAAGATGCTCACTTGTCTTGATAAACTCTATCATCTCTTCAAACTTTTCCATATCAAACTCTTTTTGTTTGAAATAACTCTCAATAGCTTCCAAAGAATCTTCATCTTCTCTTTTGAATTTTAGGACTCCTTTGGTTAAGTCTATGAGTGTAACCTCCAAAAGTTGTTTTATTTGGACTTTTAGAAGTTCTTGAGTTTGATTTTTTGCAGAAATTGTTTCGATTGTTTCCATCAAAAGTGGTATCTCAAACTTTTGAACTAAGAGATAAAAGAGTGTAGATACATCTTTAAATTCTGCTTTGGAGAGTTGTTTGATTTTGATAATAGTAGAAGAGAATTTTAAAAAGTTTAGATTTATTAAAAATTTATTTATTGATTCATTTTCACTTAATTTCTTTTTGGGAACTTGTAGTGTATCAAGTGTATCTTTGATGCTCTTTTTATATGTCAAAATAGAGCTAAAATCAATCTCCTCTTTCTTAAGACTTCTGAGTATCCATTGGACATTGTACTCTATTTCATCCTCTATTTTTAGAAGAATTTTATACTGTTTTGAAGCAGGTATAATATAGTCATTTCTGTAAATCTCAAAACGAATATCATTTGCATCGTAGAGTTGATTTGTCGCTAAGTATGCTTTGATTTTGAGTAAAAATTTCTCTTTTTTAAGCTTTTCAAAATCTTTGATAAATGTTGCACCTGCATAGTTTATGATTTTGTTTGAGATGACCATAGAAATTATCTCTTTCTTCAAAGGATGCATCCTAATCTCATCTTCACAGATTGGGGTTAGAGATTTTGGAAAATATTTAAAGAGGTAGTGGTCAAAAAAGCTATCTTCTTCATAGATATTTGACTCACACAAAAGATCTTGAAGAAATATCTTTGCATAGAGTGTCATAGTGGCAATAACAGGACGGATTAATCTCCCTTTATCATCAATCACATCATCAAAATCACGATCTTTTGGTATATCAAAGTACCTTCGTTCAAATATATCAAGATTTTCACCCAAGATACTAAGTGAGCGTTTGAATGAATCTATATCTTTTGCACTTCGCTCATAATCAAGTGAGATTGAGAGTGATTGCAGATAGTTAGTCCACATGACACAACCAACTACACTCTCACAAACTCCTTGAAGTGTTTTATCTTTTTCATCTTCACTAATAACACCTTTTTTTACCAATGCATTTAGAAGAATTTTTAGATTGACCTCATGGTCGCTTGTATCAACACCTGCAGAGTTGTCTATGCTATCTTGATTTATTTTCCCCTCTTTTAGTGCGTACTCTATTCGAGCACTCATCGTAAGGGCTAGGTTTGCACCTTCGCAGACTACACTAGCTTTGAGTTCATTTGCGTCTATCCTGACAAATTCATTCTCTTTATCGCCTAGAGTAATATTGCTTTCATTGCTTGATTTTACATAAGTTCCAATACCTCCAAAGTAGAGCATATCAACCTTTAATTTTAAAAGCCCCTTTGCCAACTCTTCACCATTTAGTCTCTTTTTTTGTGTCTTTAAAAGAGCTTGAATTTCTGGGCTTAGGGTAATACTTTTGCTATTTCTTTTAAAAACACCTCCCCCTTTGGAAATCTTTTTTGTATCATATAAAGACCAAGAACCTCTTCTTTGAGCAAATAATCTTTGTCTCTCATTATAGGAGATTTTGAGATCAGGATTAGGATCGATAAATATCTCATTTGAGCTAATTGCCCCAATGAGTCGAAACTGTTCACTCTCCAACATACCATTGCCAAAAACATCACCACTCATTGAGCCAACTCCCACAATTGAGATAGGCTCTTTATAAAAATTAACTCCCTTTTCTATAAAAAATCTCTCAGTAGCTTTGATAGCTCCTTTTGCTGTAACTCCTAGTTTTTTATGATGATATCCATTGCTTGAACCACTAGCAAATGCATCTAAGAGCCAAAAATTACGCTCTTTTGCTATATCATTTGCAGTGTCGCTCATACTCGATGTACCTTTATCAGCTGCCACGACAAAGTAGGGGTCATCACCATCGTAGTTTACACTTTTTGGATTTTTGATAACTTTTCCATCTTTTTGGTTATCTACAACATCTAAGAGTGCATTGATAAATCGTTTGTAATACTCTTTAAACTCCTCTTTTTGAATCTCTTTGTTAATTACAAATCCACCTTTAGCACCCTTTGGCACGATAATCGCATTTTTTGCCTCTTGGGTTGTCATAAGTGATTTTACTTCAGTTCGAAAATCTTCATATCTATTGCTCCACCTAATACCACCTCGACAAACTTTAGAGACTCTTAAATGTGTACCTTTTATGTCATTTGCATAGACAAAAGTCTCAAAATGTGGTTGCACGCCTTTTAGTATATGTCTTAATTTACTAACATCAAATTTTAGAGCAAGTGTGTCACCGTTTGTAAAATAGTTTGTTCGAATACAACTTTGTAAAATTTCATAAACAAGTTTTAAAATTCTGTCGTCGTTTATATCATCTATCTTTTTAAAAGACTCCAAGATAGATGATTCAATTTGTTCTATTTTTTTGCCTCTATAAGTAGTGTCTGGATCAAATTTAACTAGGAAATATTTTAAAAATAGAGCAAAAAGCTCTGGATATCTAACGATACAATTCTCTAGAGCATGTTTGTTAAAATGAGGCATCACCTGCTGGGCATAGTTTCCAAATGCACGAGAAAGCAAAATCTCTTTTGCATTAAAGTTTTGATGATATACAAGCTCTAAAAGTTTACCTGAGTCAATTTCTCCCTCCATCACTTTTAAAAGAAGATCCTTGAGATTGACTCTGTTTTTTATAAATAATTCTTCATCATCAACATCAAGATTGAGCTTTGTAACAAAAATTGATTTATCCTCAATAGTTACTTTATAAGTAACTTCACTAATCGTCACAAATCCAAAATCATCTAAAATTGGAACAATCTGTGAAATTGGGATGCGTTTTTTTGAGTATATTTTTACTTCACAAACACTCTCTTGGCAAATCTGTAAAGTAAAATCTCTATCTTTAAGTTCGTTGATGATTAAATCATCGACGATTAAATCTTTTTTTTCAATTAGCTGGTCGTAAATTGATTGAAGTCTTTGTTGCATCTGTTTTCCTTTGGGATATTATAACAAAAATAGAGTTATGCTGATGTACTTACATGATAAAACAATCTTAGGAGAGATATTACCTTTTCTTTGACCTGAACACTTTAATATCAAAAAATCAAGATTTAACCCCTTTTCTACACAATTTACCTCCAATAATTAACATATATTTTGTCTGTTAGTTGGTAAAAGCCAAGCTAGAAGGCTCTATTAATCTTGAAACTATTTTAATTTTCTACTATAAAACCATTGAATTTAAATGATTTTTATCTAAATGGTAAAGATATAAATATTGTGAAACAAAATGATAAAGATAATTTCGAGGTTAAAAGTGGATTATTTGAATAAAATATCTAACAAGTTATAGTGCTAAAATCTATGAAGAAGCTTGTGGAAGTTCTCATTATAAAAGTAAAAATGGAGAGGTTATTGCTTAAAATGTAGATTTTATGGAAAAAAGTCAGTTATTTTTAAGAACTTAAGTGGGTTCTAAGGTGACGACTAGCACACGACTAGCTTAACAGCTATCGGCGAAGTCCACCGTTAGACTAATATATTAAATGTTATGGTGATAATCAGAAGAGAAGGCCATTGATGGAATAGAATTTATCATAAATTCCAAACGAACTATGAAAAATCTATCTCTTTTTAAAAAAAGAGATGCAAAAACTCAAATGAAGGAAAGTTCATTGAACAAAATATTAACAAAAAGATTTTCTGAACTTCAAAAAGAACTAGAAGATGTTGCTAAAACAAAGTACTTTGCAAATTCTCAATATACTGATGGAGAATATTTAAAAGCTGAAGCACTCACAAAATGGAAAATTAAAGTGAAAAGTTTAATTGATAAATTATGTGGACAGGATTCTGATTATTATAAAGACTTTGTTAAAGCAGAAAAAGTTGGACCATATCAAACTAATTTTAATGCTTTCAACAATAAATTAAAACCTATTTTTATGGCTTTAAAAGAAGACCATGAAAATGGTTATCTCATCTCGATCAAAACATTAATTCAAGCAGAGGTTTTTGAAAATGAACTCCAACAAGCTGAAGAACTTTTAAAAAATGGTTATCATATGGCATCTGCTGTAATTGCTGGAGTTGTTTTAGAAACTGGACTTAGAGAATTATGTGACAGAGAAAATATCACTCATGGAAAATTAGATAAAATGAACTCTGATTTAGTAAAAGCAGGAGTTTATAACAAATTATTACAAAAAAAGATTACTGCACTAGCTGATATTAGAAATAATGCTGCACACGGTAAATCTGAGGAATTTACAATAGAAGATGTAAAAATTATGATTAGAGATATTGAACAGTTTTTAGCAAAAGAACTTGACTAAAAATCTAACAAAACATAGACCCATCAGGGATACTTATTGGCTGTATTCAAGCGTTAAATGACTATTTAAATACAAAATTTATAAAATAAGACAATCTTTGATAAAATCAAAAGGAAAACTATATCTTTCATTACTATCTATAAACTTTTTAAAAAAGTTTAACAAAAACTTCAAAAATGAAAGGTAAGAAAAATATTGCAAAATGAAATATTTTTCTAGTAAATTTTCTTTTTTAGATAGACTAAACAAAAATAATAGGTTATAAATTATGAAAAATATAAAATTTATGGATTTTTGTGCTGGTATTGGCGGAGGAAGAATTGGACTTGAAAATTTAGGTATGTCATGTTTGGGCTATAGTGAGATAGATAAAGATGCTGAAATAACATATAAACACTTTTTTGGTGGTGATGAAAAAAATTTTGGTGACTTAATGAAAATCAATCCTGATGATTTACCAAATTTTGATTTTATGGTTGGTGGTTTTCCTTGTCAAACATTTTCTATTATTGGAAATAGATGTGGCTTGAGAGATAAGGATAGAGGTCAAATTATCTATGGATTGGTTAATTTATTAAAAGCAAAAGATGTTAAATATTTTATTTTAGAAAATGTAAAAGGTTTAGTTAACCATGATAAAGGCAATACATTTAAAACGGTTCTAAAATTATTGGATAATGCAGGATATAAAGTTAGTCATGAAATATTAAATAGCTTAAATTTTGGTGTACCTCAAATGAGGGAAAGAATTTATCTTGTTGGTGTGCAAAAGAGATTAATTGATGATGATTTTAAATTTGAATTTCCAAAAAAATATAATGGTAATCATAAAAAACTTGAAGAGTGTTTAATAGATGATGAAGAATTAACCTTTGATGAGAAGTTATCTTCCTATAAAACTTTTTTAAAATATTTAGATAATAAATATAACAAAAATAAATATGATATCGATAATTTACTTTCTCTGGATTATACAGTAATAGATACAAGACAATCTGACTTAAGAATATATCATAAAAAAACACCAACTTTAAGAAGAGGAAGACATGGTATTTTATATGTAAAAAATGGAAAGTTTAGAAAACTATCAGGATACGAAGCTTTACTTCTACAAAATTTTCCAAAGAGATATGCAAATAATGTAAAAGGTAAAGTATCAAATTCAAAACTTTTACAACAGTCAGGCAATGCTATGACTTCAACTGTAATTGAAGAGTTAGGTTATAATCTAATGAAAGCAGTAGGTAATGTATGACTAAAAAAGATATATTAATAAACAGAGGTTCTATAACTGCAAAAAATGGTTTCAAAAATGAATCTTTTGTAGTCAATGAATTTAACAATTGGGAAGATAGTAATCTATCAAAATTGTGGCTTCAAGCCATGGATTACAATCTTGATGAAATAGAAACTGTAAAAGCAATAAAAGTAAAAGGTTCATATAAAGCTGATGTCCAAGTTGAAATTAAAATAGAGATAAAACTAAAAAATATTACAGATATTCAAAATCTGCAAGTTAAATTGGTCTCAAATCCTAAAGGATTTAATCAAATAGATAAAAGATGGCTCAAAAAATATAATGAACTTTGGAATATCCCAAATGATATTTATAAATTGCTTCAATATTTTACTGGAGAAATAAAACCTAAGATTACTAATCCTAGAGATGATAGAAGAATGTTTGCTGATGAATTTACAATAGATGAACAAACATTATTAGTAGATTTTTTTACGGATAATAAAACTTTAATAATCAATGATATTTTAAAAGGTAGAGGTAAATTATCAGCTGAGTGGATGTTGGTAATCTTAAAACTAAAAGATACAAACATGTTTGATTGGGCGTTAGAACCAATTAATAAAGTTTTAAATCACTTTGGAAATGGTTTTGTATCTATAACTCCTAGAGGTAGTTTTAAAATTGGAAGAATCACCATTCAAAGAAAAGGTGGAGATAATGGCAGAGAAACAGCAAATATGTTGCAATTTAAAATAAACCCTGCTGAGTTGGTAGACAAGTCATCTAACAAAAGGTTATTAGGGAATGAATCTTAACTTTTTGATGTTAAAATAAGTCTAGATATAACAAAATATTGGAAAAAAATATGTAGCTCTCACGAGTATTTTGACTAGGCAAAAAGATGAACAATTATGATATATATTATAACGATTGTGAACAGCTACATATTTTTCAACTCGACCGTTGTACTACTTTATCATTCAAACTTTATCATAACAAGCAAGAAGAAAAGTCTTTGAGAGGTTGAACTATATATGATAAATTTAAGCTTATCATGCAATCCTGCACCTTTTTTAAAAAGGTGCTCAAAAAGTGGGAAAGAAGGGGAAAATAAATATGGATAAAATCAAAGAAAATATTGGTTTTGAAAATAGAATCTTCTTGTCCAAAGAAGAGTGGGAAACATATTTGCGAAGGAAACCTGTAAGATATATTCGTAAAAAAAAGCCTGATTTATGTGAAATATGTAATAAACCACCAACAAAAGATGATCCTTTAGAAAATTCTCATATCATTGGTTTTAGAATTGGTATTATATATTTTGGACTTACACCAGATTATGTTGATAATAATGATAATATAGTTTCTGCTCACAAAAGAATATGCAATAAATCAGCTGAACTTGATTTATTTTCAGTATGTAAAGAGCTTAAAAATAGAGGTATAATTTCAATACCTGAATATCTCCCAAGTTTTATAAAAGATATGTGGGAAAGAATATGATTAAAAAAATATTGAGTTCAAATGAATCGATTTGAAGCATTTTTAAAAGATGTTACAAAAACATTTGACAAAATAACAAACTTTATTCAAAGTTCTAAAATTGACTTAAAAGTAATATCTGATAGATTTGAATATATACAAAATCAACTTCCTGAAGATATACAAAATGAATCTCGTTCTCTCATGAATCGAGGTTGGTTTATATTTGAAATTTTTCTACATGAAGAAGGATTAATAAATAAAAATAGTATAGAACAAGATAACTATATGAAACACTATATTATTTCAAATATGAATTTAATAGAAGAAATACTTATCAATAAATACCCTAAGAGAAAAAACCAAATCTTAGAGGCTTTTGAAGCTCATAGAAAAAAACTATATTTTTGTTCTATACCAACATTATTAGCAATATCTGAAGGTATAGGACGAGAAAGATATGATATAGGTATTTTTGAAAAAGAAAATCGTTTACCAAAAACTAGATATTTATTAAATGAAATAGAATCTGATGATTTTATAAGAGCTTCATTTACCCCCACTTGATGAATCAAGTGAAATTACAAGGTCTATAAAAAATCCTACATCTGAAGAAAAAACTTTACTTAATAGGCACCTTATCTTACATGGTCTCTCTGATAAATACGGAAATGAAATAAATAGTTTAAAGACCATAAGCCTTATATTTTATATTCACAATTCCTTAGATTATTTAAGTAGTGAATATTAAGTATATATAAACGGTGTCAAACACTCTTTCAAAACCCACTTTACCTTTTGTAATACACAGAAGGATACAAGCCAATAACCAAGCTCTTTTTTTGAAAAACTAGAAGAAGTTTCTTGACAACCTCTCCTAGTTTAGCTAATATTAGCTAAACAAAAGGAGTTTATCATGATTGTTAACATTCACGAAGCAAAAACAAATCTTTCAAAACTGATAGCATTTTTAGAAAGTGGGGAAGATGTAGTTATCGCTAAAGCTGGAAATCCTATTGCTAGGCTTGTATCATACGAACCTTTAAAAGAGAGAAAGCCAAACTTATTTAAGGAAAAAATTGAAGTTTTTGAAGATTTTGATAGTGGGGATGAAGATATAATAAAACTTTTTGAGGGCTTAGATAGTGAGTAGATATTTGCTTGATTCTCATATATTTTTATGGTGGCTAAGTGATGCGGATAGACTTGAAAAAAAGATTTATGATATCATATCCGATAGCAAAAATCAGATATATATCAGTGCAGCTACCATATGGGAATTAGCTATAAAAGAGGCACTTGGTAAACTAAAAGTAGATACAAACTTAAGTGAGGCTATAAAGGAGTGTGGATTCATAGAGTTAAAAATCTCTGCTAACTGTGTTGATTTTATAAAAAAGTTACCCCATATTCATAAAGATCCATTTGATAGGATGCTTATATCTCAAGCTATGCAAGAGGATTTGATTTTAATCAGTGCTGATAGATTTATCAAAGAATATAATTGTGTTAAAGTATAATACTACTATCTTTTTTCTAATTTATTTAGCAAATTAATCCAAATAATCCAAAAAATTTTAAATACAATTTGACATAAAGTTTTTAAATACTTATAAGCGTAGTTTAATTAAAATAATTTACTTTAAACTTATTATAATATAATTAATTTAAGGAGTTAGTCATCAAAACAGAAAGAGAAAAATTGTTTTTTTATCAAACAATTCAAAAGAGTCTTTCATTGTACTATTCTGTTCCTGTGCGAATTTTAAGACCTATAAACTGTGAAGAGTTATTCCAATACTGTAAAAAAAATAGACTTTTTGGATTTACTTATAGTGATAAGATTAGCTGGTTTAAAGATATAAAAGAGTTATTGGATTCTATTCCTTCATTTTTAAGTGATGAAAAAAAGCCTACTTCGTTTAATCACAAAAGATTTCATGATATAAGAAATTTTCATTTTAAGAGATTATATGAGTTGGCTTTTATGACCGAGTCAAGTAACCACTCATTTTTTTA
The DNA here is from genome assembly GCA_027066435.1 of Campylobacterales bacterium. Taxonomy (GTDB): domain Bacteria; phylum Campylobacterota; class Campylobacteria; order Campylobacterales; family QNZT01; genus SZUA-1433. Next base: position 2,795 of record JAMONX010000030.1, on the reverse strand, counting down.
TAAAACCATTAAATTAAATACTTCTGTTAGATGCATGACAATTTTACATGCTATTTTTATAAGTTTATCATTTGCATTAAATAAAAAACTTCCAAAAAACTTGAAATTTTTAGATCTTTCATTTAAAATTGCTGAAGTTGATTCTATGCTTATAATGTTAGGTCCTGTTGATCTTAGGGGAAATTTTCAAAATGAAGAGATTAAAATTGAATACATTAAGCGGTTGAAAAATTATTTTCTAATCAAGCAACACACTTACGACTTGATAAATTTGTTAAATCAGAGAGAGAGTATAGAGTTAAATGATTTTGAGAAGAAAACAAATAGACTTATTTCTAGTTTTAAGTATTCATCTTGTTTTGACAGTAATAAGGAGTATGCCAAAAAAACTTTAAGAGAGCTAGCGGCTTATTGTATTGATTTAAATCAAAATGGAAGGAAAAAAAATAGAGATATAAATGAAAAAAGTTTTGATGAGTATCGTAAAAATAGGCAATATATTACAGTTTCATCTCAAATAAAAAATAGCAAGATTGCTAGAGATTTTGAGTCTATAGAGTTATTTAGTAATCTCAGTTTTAAGCATGAAGATTTTGATAAGTTCACATCAGATGCTTTAGATTTTTTAAGTACAAAACTCCAAGCAGATACTTATGTCTTTAATAGGTATTATCAATATAATAAAACTTATAAACTACAAGCTCAAAAAAACTTGAATCCAAAATATAAATCCAATATTGAGAATATACTAAAAAAAATAAATGCAGGAGAAAAACTAAAAGAGTCTACAATTTCATATCAAATGGTAAATGGTTATGAACAAAATAGAAAACCAATAAATCTTATAAGTGATTTTGACAAATCCAATATCATGCAGATGTTTGATAATCAACCAAAAGTAAACTCCTCTTTGAGTATTCCATTGATATTTGATGATAGAATTTTTGCGGTTATTCACTTTTTAGGTTATTCCAAATATCAGTTTGATGATATGGATCAGAAATTTTTGTTAAAGCATGCTTCTATCATTAGCCGTCGTTATATTGAAAATATTTTTGATGAAAATTTAGCTCATATTACAAAATTACTTGAGGGGTTTGAAAGTAAAATTAGTAACCAAAAAAGTTTGAGTATTAAAATCCATCAAATTTGTGAAGATATTACCAAAATATTCTCTTGTGATGGTGTAGCATTATGGATTAATAAAAAAGAAGTTTATCATACTAGTATAGAGCTAGATGAAGCAACACTCGAAGCAGAGATAAATTTTTTGGAAAAAGGAGAAGAGGATAGATATCCATTTGATACTAAAGATAACAAATATCTCTTTTGCAGTCACACTGATAAAGATATACTCGCTATAAACAACATAAAAAATGACTGTAATTTAGGACAAGATAACTGTTTTTGTATGTTATATAAAGATAAATTTGTTCAAAAAGGAATAACCTCTTTAGTTGCAACACCGATTAAAAATTATCAAGGAAAATTAACAGGAACTTTAGTGATATTTGATAAAAAAAGTAGGGATTATGATGAGTTAACAAAGAGTATGATGAAAAGAGTATCTTTGCATCTTGGAGCTATTTTAAATACTATTTCAACTGTTAGATATCAAACTCAGCAAATTGATGAGAGAAGTCTTCATGAGAGTGCTCAATATCTTAATATGATAGATTCTAGGACTAAAGATTTGGAGAGTAGATTAAAAGGGGTGTTTATTCCTCACAAACATGAAAGGCAGAGTGTTTTTTTAAATATTGAAGATATTAAAGATTACACTACTTATACAAGAAATTTTTTGCGTAATCTATTTCAGCATGGTAAATTTACAAAAAGATATGATAAGTTAATTCAAGAAGATATCAAAAATATTAAAAGCTGTAAAGACTTTACATGTCTAAAACATATCATCAATCAAATACTTAGTAGCAATAAAAAAAGGATGAACCAAGAGATGGATATCATCTATAATAATACACTTCAGTCAAGGACACTTATAAAGTTACCAAAACAAGAGTTTCATAATGTTATATACAACATCATAAATAATGCAATTAAATATGGCAAAAAAGGCACATATATAAAACTAAGTGAAGAGAAAAATAATCACTATTATAACCTTTACATAGAAAATATAGGATATAAAATCTATTCTCATGAAAGAGATAGAATATTTTTAAAAGGATATAGAGGAAGTGTTACAAAAGAAGAGTTAAAAGATAAAAAAGAGTTTCAAGAAAGTCAATCGCAAAATAAGGGTATAGGGCTTTATTATGCGATGTCAGTTTCAAAAGCTTGGGGAGGAAATATAAAATTAGAAAAAAGTGACCCGATAGGAAATACAGATTTTGCTAAAAATATATTTATAATTAAAATACCATCTAATATAATCAAGGAGCAAAGATGAGAAGAGTATTATGGTTAGACGACGAAACAGTTTCAATATCTTATGAGAGAGATATATTAATAGATGAGAAATTCCCAAACCAATTTAATATTCTTACATTTGAGAGAATTGATGAATTATTAGAGTTTATTGATGATCACTCTCCTATAGATAAAAGTGATATATTTGTCATAGATATTATGTTGATTGAAGAGTATGAGTTTAAAATACCAAGTGGAGATAAAATTCCAATAGAAAATGATTTGATGGCAGGCACAATCTTGTATCGTCAATACTTAAAGGATGTATTTACTGAAAACCCAATCATCCTTTATACTTCAAGAGAGCATGAAAAATCACTTTTTCAAAATATTATAGATGACAAACGATACAATAAAACACTATT
>JAMONX010000029.1 GCA_027066435.1 Campylobacterales bacterium | reverse complement strand
GTTAGTTGGATATATGCCATTTTTTACCCTTAATGCTTTGTTATGATTGATTAAGTGTATCTAACTCTTCTAGTAGATACTCCCAACTATCACTTGTAGGGTATTCGCTTATTATGTGAATCTAAGTAACTCTTTCTGTGTCTGTATTAAGATTATATTTTATAACTTTAAGATGCAAAGTATCGATTTTTAATTGCTCTTCCATCTCACTTGAATCTTCATCAAGCTCTTCTACAGTTAACTCTTGTGTTTCATCTAGCACATCACATAACATATCCCCAACAATAATACGCAAAGAACCATCAAGATTTAATATTCTATTTTCATATGCATTACCATATATGATAAAACTTGCTCCCAAAAGTATTATAGCAATCATTATTGTAAAATAAAGGGTTAATTTTAACTTTATGCTATTGAATATACTCATTTTTACCTAGCATATATCCTGCTCCCCTGATGGTATGTATCAGTTTTTTATCAAAATTTTTATCTATTTTATTTCTCAATCTATAAATATAAACATTAATGATATTACTCATACTGCTACTATCCATATTGTTTAAGTTTTCATTAATTATGGTTTCACTTAAGACTTTTTTTTCATTTCTTGCTAAAAACTCAAGCAATGCGTACTCTTTGGCAGTAAGAGAAATCAGTTTTCCATTTCTTGTTACTCTTCTTTGATTGGTATCAATCTCTAAATCCTTTACTAAGATAATATTTGTAATGCCATTTTGCTTTCTTAGTTGCACTTTGATGCGAGCTAATAGCTCTTCAAAAGAGAAAGGTTTGGTGAGATAATCATTTGCTCCATAATTTAGCCCCATAACCTTATCTGAGATACTATCTCGTGCAGTTAGCATGATAATGGGTGTTTGAATTAGTTTTTGGCGAAGTACTTTACATACCTCAAAACCATCAATGCCAGGTAGTAAAACATCCAATATAATAACATCATATTGATTAACCTGGGCAAGATAGACTGCTTCAAAACCATCTCTAGTAAGATCTACTTTATAATACTCTTCTTTGAGTCCTTTTTGTAGAAAATTTGCTATTTTCTTATCATCTTCAACTATTAATACCTTCATTTTAATCCCTCATATCTTATACTAACTAAGTATTATGAAGTTTTGGTGAATATTATTCATCTAATATTCATCAAAACTTCATATGATTTTTTTATCAAATATAATATAAGTATATCTTTAATAATAGGAAAATTTTCAATGAATACAAATAATTTAACACAAACTAAATTTATTGTTTTAGTATCTCTCTTTTTTGTACTGTTTTATAACTACACATTTTTTACAAATACCTTAACAGTATATCCGCTAGAATACAAAAATAGTGGTTTTTTACTCTCTTTATCAGTTATTTTGACAACTTTTATAATATTGCTATTGACATTAGTAAGCTCAAAATGGACTACAAAACCTATAGTTATTATCTTATTTTTAATTTCATCATTGTCAAGCTATTTTATGAACACTTATCATATAATTATAGATGCAAATATGATTACAAATATTATGCAGACAAATATCGATGAATCTATGGACTTGCTTACTGTAAAACAGTTTCTATATTTTTTTATATTTGGTATTTTACCTGCTTTTTGGGTTTACAAGAGTGATATTAACTATCGAAGTTTTAAGAGTGAAATCATTTCAAAGATAAAAGTTATTGTTATTGCATTGATTATTATTGCTAGTTGTTTGTTTGTATTTAGTAAACATTATACTTCATTTTTTAGAGAACATAAATCATTAAGATATGCCACCAATCCAACTTATTGGATATATTCCATTGGAAAGTATATTGATATGACACTGCATAGTGGTAAAGTTATAGTTAAACCTATAGGTTTAGATGCAAAGATAGTTACAAAACCTGATGAACCTAAAAAGTTAGTCATAATGGTTGTTGGAGAAGCTCTTAGAGCTGATCACTTCTCTCTTAATGGTTATAAGAGAGAGACAAACCCCAAACTTTCAAAAAAAGATATAATCAATTTTTCAAATACCTACTCTTGTGGTACATCAACAGCTGTCTCAGTGCCTTGTATGTTTTCTATCTTTGGTAAAGATAATTATAGTTATAAAAAAGGTATTTCAAACGAAAATGTCTTAGATATTTTAAGACATTCTCAAGAGGTTAGTATCTTATGGAGAGACAATAACTCTGACTCAAAAGGTGTTGCTTTAAGAGTAGAATATGAAAATTATAGAACAGCAGAAAAAAATACAATTTGCGATAAAAACGAGTGTAGAGATGAGGGTATGCTAGTTGGACTTGATGACTATATAGCACAACAAAAAAATAAGAATATACTTATTATACTTCACCAGATGGGAAATCACGGTCCCTCTTACTACAAAAGATATCCAAAAGATTTTGAAAAATTTACACCTATTTGTAAAACAAATCAGTTAGAAAATTGTACACAAGAAGAGATAAGCAATGCATATGATAATGCTATTTTATATACAGATTATTTTTTAGCCAAAGTTATTGATTTTTTAAAGAAATATGATAGCAGATATAAAAGTGCAATAATCTATATGAGTGACCACGGTGAAAGTTTAGGCGAAAATGGGATATACCTTCACGGGCTTCCCTATTTTATGGCACCAGATGCACAAATTCATGTTGGTTTTTTGATGTGGTTTGGAAATAAGATGAAAGAGGAGATAGACACAGAAAAAATAGAAAAAAATAGCTCTTTAAAATATACTCATAACAATTTATTTCATACTTTGCTTGGAATATTTAATGTTCAGGTAAAAGTTTATGAAAAAGAGATGGATATCACCACTCCTTGATGAAAGTTATTCCAAATTTACTATCAGATGCTGTTGGTTTTATAGTAATACCTTTATATTCACTCGTAAAGTAAAAACTATTTAAAATTCCAATTGCTGCACCTGCTATTATATCTCTTTTATGGTGATTATATGATTCAAATCTACTGTATCCTACAAAGGTTGCCGCAATATAAGCAGGTATCGCATATCTTAATCCATATCTTTTATGGATAAATGAAGCTCCTTGAAATGATGCAGAGGTGTGTCCCGATGGAAAGGAGTGTTTTCCTCCATTTGGTCTTTTAGATCCTATAGTATATTTTAAGGCATAAGTTGTTGCCATATTTGAAGTAAATGATTTATAAAATTGTGAACGACCCTCTAAATCATCAAGATACCAGGTTGTTCCATACGCGATAGACGGGACCAAAACTTGAATTATGTCACCAGTTTTTGCAATAGTGATTTTTGCAGATGCACTCTGTTGTAAAAGAACCTCTAAAATGATAAGAACTAAAATGATTTTTTTAAAATGATTTAACAACATTTTCTCCTAAATAAATATGAAGAAATGATAGAAATTTCTAATGAACTAGATATGAAAATATAATGAATTTTTATTCATAGAGATAAGATGAATTTTTGTTCATTTTTTGTTCATATTAAATTCATAAAGTTT
>JAMONX010000028.1 GCA_027066435.1 Campylobacterales bacterium | reverse complement strand
GTGATAATATTTTAGTTCAACCAAGAGGTGGATTTCCTACTTATGATAAAGTTTTTAAACTTTATGAAGAGTTCAAAAATGCAGGTGTTGATGTATTGCCTTTGACAATTGATTCAAATACAAGACTTAATGACTATGCAAGTGCAAAAAAAATGCTTCTGCTCTCAGAAGAGAGTGAAACAGACATGCTAAATGGTTATCCTCTCATCAATCACGGCTACCGAACCACTAGAAAAATGATAACTCACTTCAATACACCTGTAAGTCTAAGACACGGTACTCCAGATGCAAGACTACTTATAGAGATAGCTTTGGCATCTGGTATATTTGAGATAGAGGGTGGGCCTATTACCTATCTTTTGCCATACTCTAAAAATTTTCCTCTGGATAAGGCATTTCTCTATTGGAAACATGTTGAGAAAGTGTGTGCAAAATACTCTACCTTAAATGAGCCTATCAATAGAGAGTCATTTGGCCCACTTACAGCAACACTAGTTCCTCCTTCTATCACGATAGTGATACAGCTTTTGGAGATGCTTCTCTCTTTGGAGGAGGGAGTAAGATCTTTTTCAGTTAGTTTCTCTCAAACAGGATCATTTTCTCAAGATATCGTAACTTCAAATGTCTTAAAAAAGTTAGCAACTAAGTATGCAGAAAAATTTGGTTTTGGGGATGCTGTGATTAACTTGGTTTATCATCAATGGATGGGGGCATTTCCTAGAAACAAAGAGTACTCTGAAACGCTTATAAATACTAGCACAATTATCGCAAGTTTAGTAGGCGCAAATAAAATCATCACAAAAACTAAAGATGAAGCATTTGGAATCCCTACAAAAGAGTCAAATGCATCTGCCGTTGCAAATACAAAATATTGTCTAAATATATTAAAAGGTTTACCTAAAATAGTTGATGAAGAAGAGGAACAAAACTTAACCAATGAGGTTGATGAGATATTAGAAGCAGTATTTAATGACAGTGCCGATACTTTGTGGAGACAAGTTTTTAATTCGATTAAAAATGGTTATATAGATGTACCTTTTTCACCGCATATTATTAATAACAATGAAATGATAACTATAAGAGATAAGCAGAGCAATATACGAATCATAAAAAAAGGTAAATTGCCTATCTCAGATAGAAGTTTTAAGTATGAGTTATCCAAGCTCTCATCTGCTAAAGAGGAGGGGACAATCGTAAGTCAAATCATCAAAGATATAGGGATTATGCAATGAGCAAACTACTTATAGATATAGGAAGTACATATTTTAAGATAAGCTCCAATGGAGAGATTAACCAATATCATAGAAACTTTGATAAAAGTATTTATGATGATCTTAGTCAAAAGTGTAGTGAAGTGCTTACTAGATATAAAAAAGAGAATACATTTATATGTAGTTCTGCAAATGGTGGTTTGAGTACACTTATCATAGGATTAACAAACTCCTTTAGCCTTAAGTATGCAACAAATATCGCATTTAATTCTGGTATTAATATCATCGATACAATTTTATATCCAAAGATTAAAGAGTATTCTTTGCCAGGTGAAGTTATAGATGTAGTTATTGTTGTTGGTGGAATTGACGGTGTTGGGAATATTTTTGATGAACAGTTGATTAAATTTCTTGATAGAGTTAATTATCAAAATATAGTTTATGTAGGTAGTGGTACAAATAGAGAGTTTTTAAAAAAGAGCATCCCTTCAATCAAAATCTTGAATAATATTATAAATAATAAGCTTCAAGTTTATGAAGATGAGCTAAAAGAGTATCTTACAAATCTTTATCAAGAGGATATCATAGGCAAACAAGATATAAAACAACTCTACGATATAACAGACAATCAAATCTATCCAACGCCATATATAGTAAATAAATCTATGCCTAATATGAGTGAGCATTTTGATGTTGTAGATCCATTTATACTGATAGATATCGGTGGTGCGACAACTGATATTCATTATAGTAAAGATTTAGCCAATGATAATATCTTGAGTTCAAATGAATATGATAGGCTTGTTTTTAAAAAACTTGGAGTTTATAAATCGAGGCAGAGTCTGATTTTTAGTGCAAAAAATAATGAATTTGTTTATGAGTTTTTATCATACATGGATGTAACTGAAAATATACTTGAAGAGCAAAGTGAACAAGCACTTAAAATTTTGATGCAATTGTCGATATTTTTAGTTCTTTATAAGATGTCTAAACAGCATACTTCATATATAGATTTACAGCTCCAAAGAGTTAAAAGTATGGTGTTTACTGGCGGAATTACAAAGGTTTTGAGTTATGAGCAAATTCAAAAAACAGTACTCTTTTTTTATAAAAAGATATTAAATTACCATCAAACTCCAAAAATTATCATTGATAAAGAGTATATGGTTTGGACAATAGGAGTTTAACATGTCTATAAATAGTATAAGAAATCTACTTGAAAAAGCAAATGCAAACTCACCTGATAAAGTTGCATTGAAGTATGATACTAAAGAGTTAACATATAACCAGTTGTATAAAAAAGTCAATCAAGTTGCACACTATCTAAGTGAACAGGGCTTTGAAAAAGGGAGCCGTATAGGCATCTACTCAAATAAAAGTATTAATCAAGTTATTGCAATTTTGGCAATAGTCTCAACTGAGTATGTTTTTGTACCTATCACAAGGCTCTTAAAACCTGAGCAAGTAGAACATATAATAAACGATTGTGATATTGTATGCATCATCACAGATAACTCAAAAGTAAAAAATATAGATGAAATTAATTTTGATGGTAAAATTATCTCCTATGAATCCATCGATAAAGATAGTATCTCTTTTGAAGAGATTTATAAATACTACAACCAAGAGTACAGATGCAGTATAAAAGGTCATAATAATGCAGTCATCACCTATAGTTTTGGATCACATAGCTTTCCAAAAGGTATAGTGATAACTCATAGAAATCTTATAGATGGGGCTAGAGTAGTTAGTGAATATTTAAAATTAAAAGAGGCTGATGTTATTAGCGGAATACTCTCTTTTAATCTTGATTATGGGTTAAATCAGATATTTTGTACTCTGGAGAGAGAGGCGACTTTGGCAATTCATAAATTTGTTTTGCCAAGTGAATTTTTTACACACTTGATAAATGATAAAGTGACAGTTTTACCTGTTATGCCAATTAACTTAACTCAAATATTTGATGAGCAAAAACATAGGCTACCAAATCCAAAACAGTTAGAGAAGATAAAAACTATTACCTCTTCAGGTGGTAATATCACAGATGCAATGATACAAAATTGTGAAAAATACTTTCCAAATGCCGATTTTTTCTCGATGCATGGATTAACAGAAGCGTTTAGATCAGCATATCTTGACCCCAAACAGATAAGAATTCGTCCAAACTCAATAGGAAAAGCTATTCCTGATGTTGAGCTTTTTATCATTAACGAAGATGGCATAGAGTGTAAACCAAGAGAAGTGGGTGAATTGATTCATAGGGGAGGATGCATCTATAAAGGTTTTTGGAATAGCCCCCAAGAGAGTGCAAAAAGATTTAAAAGTATTAAAATCTTAGAAAAAGTTATAAACTTAGAAGGTGAACTAACCGATGAAATAGTAGTTGCAAGTGGTGATTATGTTTATAAAGATGAGGAAGATTATATCTATTTTGTATCAAGAAAAGATGATATGATAAAGACAAGAGGATACAGGGTTAGTCCTTATGAGATAGAGAGTGTTGTAGGGGAAAATTTAAGTAGCATCAAAGAGTGTGCAGTGTTTTCAATAGATAACGAGGAGATAGAAGAGGAGATAGTTATGATTTATTCGGCTCAAAAGCAAATCGCTAAAAATGAAATCATCTTTGAATTAAAAAAACATTTACCAACATATATGATACCGACTATTATTATTTATAAACAAAGCTTGCCGCTTCATTACGGCAAGATTAATAAGAGTGAACTCAAACAAGAGGTTTTAAATACTATTTAAGAGGATAATTTCTCTTTAATTTCTAGAAGTTGATTTTTATATCTCTTTATTGCTGAGATATTTTCCTCTTTGCTTTGGATCATTAAGTCATATTCTCTTTGTAGTTTTGTCCTCAATTCTTCTGTATGTTTTGTAAGATCTAACAGCTCTAACTCTTTTTTGCCAAACAAAGCACTTAGTGAGGAGAGTTTGGATGTTAGATTAGAGTTTTCACTATGTAGTTCTTTATCTTCATTAAATAATCCATCGTATGAGTCACATTTTTGTTTATAGATAATTGAGTTGTTACTTATATCATTTTTTAGTTTCTCTTTGTAGGCTTCAATTTTTGATAAATCTTCTATACCTAGTGCGCTTTTGAGTGATTGAATTTCACTGTTTTTATTTTTAAGATTATTATCAAGTTTTAGGAATTGCTCTTTAAGTTCTAAGTTTTTTGTATTTAGTTCAGTTTTAGTATTTTCTAGGTCACTAATATCATTTTTTAATTTTTTAATTGTGATATTTCCCTCTTGAAGGCTATTTTCATACTCTTCTAGTTTTGAATCTATTATATTGCTTTGATTTAAAGATGCATCTGCTTCGATTTCTTGACTGGCAATTTTTTGGATTAATCTATCAACTTCTGGTTTATAAAGTTCTCTTGATTTAAGTTTTGTGTAGAGATAGCCAGAAATTAGTCCAATTCCGAGTGAAATAGCTAAACAGATTTTCATATCGTTAATTAAATTTATTAGTATATCTACCATAATTATTTGCCTCCTTTGATGTATATTGCACTTTTGCTAAAGAGTTTTTCTTTTAAATTGCTAAAGAAACCTTTCTCTTCGTTTTTATTGATGATTTTATCTATCACATCAAATTCGATTTTTTCATTTGAATCTAATTTCTCTTTTGTGTACTCAAAGGCATATTTATAATTTAATGCTTTTAGTTTGCTTTCCTCTACTTCATCTACTATCTCAGATTTTTTTGTATTAAATTCATCTATAATAGTTGCCGATTTTTCATTTTCCAAAGCTATTTCTGCATCTATATCAACAATTTTATTGCTTTCATTTGTAATCTTTGTATTTAGTGATTCTCTATTTGAGATATGGGCAGTTATACTTTCACTCAAAGCCTGTGTTGCTTTGGTTTTTTGGTCTATTTTATCTTCATTCTCAGTAATGTGTTCTCTATATTTCAAAATTTCATCTTTTTGAGAAGTTAAGATTCCAAGGTCTTTTGAAGAGGAATTGATTTTTTTATCAACATCTTGAATGTCGTTTAAGAATCTTGTTTGTGATATTTTTAGATTTTCTATATCATTTTTAATTTCCTCATTTTTTTTGCTAAGACTCAAAATAAGATTTTTTTGCGTAGTTAGTTTGTCTTCGGTATTTAAAAGTCGTATATTGCTATCTTCTAGCTCCATAGCATTTATATTTATATTTGTGATGCTATCTTGATCTCTGATATTAAGTTCATCTATATTTTCCTCATAACCAACTCTAGTTGCTTTTCGTCTTATTATCCAACCAAAGGCAAAACCTATAAGTAGTGCTACTATCATTAATGAAAACATATATATTAGTAGTGTTATCATCTTACTCCCCTTTCGTTAAATGTATTTCAACTCGTCTGTTGATTTTGTCGTTTGGATTTTGGCTAACAGGTCTCTCTTCTCCATAGCCTACTGCTTCTATTTTAATATCTTTTATACCATTTTGTAAATAACTTTTAACAGAATTTGCTCTTTTCTGACTAAGTGATTTATTTAACTTTGCACTACCTCTTGCATCTGTATGACCTTCAACTTGTAGTGTTATATTGTTATCTAGACTCTTTAATGCATCTATAATTTTATTTAGTGTTGTTTTGCTTTGTTTTGTAATAATGCTACTGCCAATTCTAAAATATATTGGATTTTCTAAGAGTAGTTTGTTGATGTCTTCCTGAGCTTTCTCTACTTTCTCATCAATTTGTGGCTCTTTAATTTCTTCTACTACAACTTTCTTCGCAATTGTTGTAAGATTCTCTACTCTAAAAACTTCTGGACTAAAAGGTTTTATCAGTTCATTTAGTGCATCTAAATCTTCACTATTTGTAACTTCTCCTTTGAGAGTAAAAAGACGGCTATTAATTGATATTAGACCATTTCTTACATTTTTATCTTTAAGAAATGAGGCAATTTTTAATGCATCTCCCTTCCAAGAAGCCTCTTTTGTATTTTCATCAAAAGTAATATCTTGTGTGCATTCATCACTTTGACAATAATCTAATATGAATTTCTCTAAAGTCTCAGTTCTATCATCTGGAGAAAGTTTTGCACTTAGTTTACTCTGTTCTCCAACTGTATATGAGAACAATGGTTCACTAAGTATAACAACAGGTTCAGCTTTTACAACAAGTTTGGGTTCTGGTATTGGCTCTTGGACTACTTCAATAGGCTCTGGAATAGATGGAAGTGCAGGTTCTTGAGAAATAATCTCACTCTTCTCTACAATAGTTTTAGGTTTTGAATTATCATCTATCAAATGTTGATATTTTGATAAAAGTTCTTCTTTATTGTCCATTACGCAGACAAATGCTAGGGCTGCACCTAGTATAAGACCAAGTAAAAGGATAAGTTTACTTCCCATAATTTCTCCTGTAAGTTAAATTAATTTAAAAATCTAATTATAATTTTACACTAAATTACCTTGTAAAAGGCTAGTTTTTGCAATAAGTATTTCATTAGTAAAATAATTGTACTATCATTTAAATGAAATATATGATGTTTTTACGGTAGCGTATGGATTTATTAATTGTTTTTGCTTTGCTAGTGGCTTCTGGCATGTTCTCTGGCTTGACTATTGGGCTTATGAGTCTTTCCGTTGATGAAGTGATTCGTCTTTCAGACCTTGGTGATGAAAATGCTATCAAAGTTTTGCCTGTTATAAAAAAAGGTAATCAACTTCTTGTATCATTACTTCTTGGAAATACCGCTGTTAATGCAACACTTTCTATTTTTTTAGGAGGCTTAGTAGGTGAAGGTGTACTTGCGGGAGTTATCTCTACTGCATTAATTCTTATTTTTGGTGAAATACTCCCTGCTGCTATATTAACTCGCCATGCTCTTTTTGTTGGTGCTAGAATTTCTGGACTAGTTAAGTTCTTAATGTTTGCTTTTTATCCGATTGCTGCGCCTATCGCTTTTATACTTGATCGTGCTCTTGGCAAAGAGATGCCAGCACTTCTTAGTCGTAGAGAGTTAAGGCATGTAATAGAGACTCATCAAAAATCTGAACGAAGTGATATTGATTCACTTGATCGTGATATGATTTTAGGAGCATTGTCTCTTCAAGAAAAAACTGCAAGTGCTATCATGACTGATCGTGATAAGGTTTTTACAATAAATGCAAAAGATAAATTAACAAAAAGACTTATATTTGAATTAAAAGAGAGTGGCTATACAAGATTTCCTGTAGTGAAACGAGATAGAATTGTTGGAATTTTAAATATAAAACGATTGATAGGCATAGATTTTGATTCAAGAAGAGTAGAAGTATTTGGTTCTAAAGATAAAGCAATAGAAATACACGCAAATACAAAAGCTGATGATATGCTTAATCAAATGATAAAAAGAAAAACACATATGGCTGTAGTAGTAAATCATGCAGGATGGATAGGTGTGGTAACTATGGAAGATATATTAGAAGAGCTGGTTGGTCAAGAATTGACTGATGAATTTGGGCATTAGGAGATAATTTGAAATTTTTGTACGAGAAAGATTCTCATTTTAATATAGCAAATATTGTAACATTTGCAAATATATCGATGGGTTTGATTGCTATGTATTTTATACAGCAGGGAAATTTTTTTATGGCTATTGTGTTAGCTTGGATTGCTGGTGGGTTTGATATATTAGATGGAAAACTTGCAAGGAGATATAACCTTTCATGTGAATTTGGTATTCAGATAGACTCCTTTGCGGATTTTATATCTTTTGTTGTTATGCCTGCATTTTTACTCTTTTATGCATTAGAAAAAAATAGTGGATTTGAGATATTTATTGTGGGAATGGTATTTATTTACTACATAATAAGTGGATTAAGAAGATTGATAGAGTTTAATATAAAAAGTGAAGAGGGTAAAGTAGCAAAATATTTTACAGGTGTTCCAACACCCCTTGGAGCGATACTTCTTTGGATTCTTTATCTCTTAAGTGCATATGATTTAGTAGGCAATTATCTCATCTTATCATTAGTCGTGATTATTGGATATTTGCTTAATTCTAAGGTAAAAATTCCTCATCCTTAAAAAAACAAGTTAAAAACTAAAATATTTTTAATCTTAAAATATATTTCTTTCCTTTTGATAAGGAAAGAAATATAGGTAAGTGTCCCGATAAATCCCAATATACTTGACATTAATGGCTGTTTTTAGTATACTCCTCGTTCAAATTTATGTCAAAACTTCTTTTGACGAGTTCTTTTAAGGAAAAAAATGGAAAAAATTAGACTTAAGCTTAAAGCTTATGACCATAGAGTTTTAGATAGATCTGTTGAGGCAATTGTCGATTCAGTGAAGCGAACTGGAGCTGAGATAAGAGGTCCGATACCTCTTCCTACAAAAATTAAAAAGTACACAGTGCTTAGATCTCCTCATGTAAATAAAGATTCAAGAGAACAATTCGAAATGAGAATGCATGCAAGACTTATAGATATAGTTTCTGCTACAACTGATACAGTTGACTCTCTTATGAAGTTAGATCTTGCTCCTGAGGTTAATGTTGAAGTAAGAGCAATGGGTAAGTAAGGAATAGATAATGGAATATATAATTGAAAAAATCGGAATGAGTAGAACAACAACAGTTCCAAGTCTTCCTGTAACATTGGTAAAAGTTCTAGATGCTAAAGTTTGTGAAGTTGATGAAAATAAAACTGCAATCGTAGCATATGTAAGCGGTAAAAAGATGAACAAAACAATCACAGGACAGCAAAAAAAGTATAATCTAAAACCTGAGTTTAATAGATTTATAACTCTAACTGTCTCAAATGAGGAAGCAGGAGAGCAAGATGTTACACCACTTGGGTCTGCAGCAGTTGTTAAATCTACTTTTAACTCAAAAGGTAGAGGTTTTACTGGTGCTATAAAAAGACACGGATTTTCAGGGGGTCCTGGAGCTCACGGTTCTAGATTTCATAGACGAGTAGGTTCTATCGGTAATGCTGAATGGCCAGGTCGAGTTCAAAGAGGTAAAAAAATGCCAGGACATTATGGTAATACGCAAAATACTGTTAAAAATGAGGTTGTTTCATTTGATGCAGAGACTGGTGTATTAGTGCTTAAAGGTGCAGTACCAGGTGCAAATGGAAGCCTAGGAAAAATAAGGATAGTTAAATGAGCAAAGCAGTAGTGCTAGATAGCAAATTTGAAAAAAGTGGTGAGATTGATTTACCAGATAGTTTTAGTGAAATTCATTCGCATAACTTATATTTGTATGTAAAGTCTTATCAAGCAGCACTTCGTGCAAATACAGCTGTCACCAAAACAAGATCTGAAGTTAGCGGTGGTGGTAAGAAACCATTTGCTCAAAAAGGTGGCGGACGAGCAAGAGCAGGGTCAACTAGAAGTCCTATTTGGGTTGGCGGTGGAGTTGCACATGGTCCTAAAAATAATAGAAACTATTTTCAAAAGGTAAATAAGAAGCAAAAGAAATTAGCTCTTAATTTTGCATTAAATGAAAAAGCAGAAGCTGGAAAGCTTTTGATAGTTGATAATATTTCAATAGAATCTGGCAAAACAAAAGATGCAGCGGCTTATGTAAAATCTCTAAATGTAAGAGATGTTTTGCTTGTTAAAGAACTAGTAGATGAGAAAAGTTTCTTTGCATTTAGGAATATTGGCAATGCATATCTTATAGAAGCAAATGAATTAAACGGTTATACAGCAGTAGCATTTGATACTGTGGTGATAGAAAAAAGTGTTTTAGAAACACTGATAAAAGAGGGCTAAAATGGCAGATATTACAGATATTAGATCAATTCTTTACACTGAAAAAAGTTTAAGTCTTCAAGAAGATGGGATAGTTGTTATTCAGACAAGTCCAAGAATGACTAAAAACGGTTTAAAAGAGGTTTTAAGAGAGTATTTTGGCTTTATTCCACTTAAAGTAAATTCTATGAGAATGAGTGGAAAAGTTAAAAAATTTAAAGGTATCGAAGGGAAAAGAGATAATTTCAAAAAATTTTATGTTACGCTTCCTGAAGGTGCAAAAATAGAAAGCATGGAGATATAAGATGGCGATTAAATCATACAGACCTTATACGCCTAGCAGAAGGTATATGACAGGATTAGATTCTAGTGATATTACATCAAAACCAACAGTTCCTGGACTTTTAAAGAAACTTCCAAGAAGTGCTGGTAGAAATAATCACGGAAGAATTACATCTCGTCATAGAGAAGCTGGTGCTAAAAAACAATATAGAATTATAGATTTTAAAAGAAGAAAATTTGATATCGAAGGTACGATTAGTACAATCGAATATGATCCATATAGAAACTGTAGAATCGCACTTGTAACTTATGTTGATGGAGAGAAAAGATATATCATTCAACCTTCTGGTATAAAAGTTGGAGATAAAATTAAAGCTGCAGAATCAGGACTTGATATCAAGCCTGGAAATGCAATGAAAATGAAAAATATCCCTGTTGGAACAATTATCCACAATATCGAGATGAAGCCTGGCAAAGGTGCTCAGATAGCTAGAAGTGCTGGTGGGTATGCACAACTTATGGGTAAAGAAGAGAAATATGTAGTTTTAAGACTTCCAAGTGGAGAGATGAGACAGATACTTTCAGAATGTATGGCAACAATTGGAACAGTTGGTAGTGAAGATTGGTCAAATGTTGTAATAGGAAAAGCTGGACGAAATCGTCATCGTGGTATTAGACCACAAACTAGAGGTTCTGCGATGAACCCAATAGATCATCCACACGGTGGTGGTGAAGGTAAGACAAATGGAAGTAGGCATCCTGTTAGTCCTTGGGGTATGCCTACTAAGGGTTACAAAACTAGAAGAAAAAAAGCTAGTGATAAATTAATTATCTCTAGAAAGAAAGGAAGATAGATGGCTAGAAGTTTAAAAAAAGGTCCATTTATTGATGATCATTTGATTAAAAAAGTGACTAAAGCTAAAGAGAGTGGAGATAAAAAACCTATCAAAACTTGGTCAAGAAGAAGTACAATTTTACCTGATATGATAGGTTTAACATTTTCTGTTCACAATGGTAGAAACTTTATACCTGTATATATCACAGAAAATCATGTTGGTTATAAGCTTGGCGAATTTGCTCCAACTAGAACATTTAAGGGGCATAAGGGCTCTGTTCAAAAGAAGATAGGATAAAAAATGAGTAAAGCAACATTAAAATTTATTAGATTATCTCCAAACAAAGCTAGACTTATCGCAAGAGAAGTTCAAGGTATGAATGCTGAAGTTGCATTAGCAAGTTTAGATTTTATGCCAAACAAAGCAGCTGGAATCATCTCTAAAGTAATTGCGTCTGCAGTTGCAAATGGTGATTTTGAGCCCGAAGAGGTTGAGATTATCTCTTGTCGTGTTGACAAAGGACCAGTTTTAAAGAGATTTAAGCCAAGGGCTAGAGGTTCAGCTTCTAGAATATTGAAACCAACTTCACATATTATGGTAGAAGTTGCAGAGAGTTCTACTAAAACAGTAGAACCAGAAAAAGTAGAAAAAGTTAAAGAGACTAAAACTGAAAAAACTTCAGTGAATGAAGATATAAAGCAACTTTCAGGTGTAGGTCCAGCAATGGAGAAGAAACTTCAAGCAGAAGGAATTACAACAGTTAGTCAAATTGCAGAACTTACAAAAGAGCAAATTATTGAGTTAGATGCAAAGGTTGGAGTTAAAGGCAAGATTGAAGATACTTGGCAAAATGAAGCAAAAGAGATTTTAAAAAACAATAAGAAGGAGTCTTAAAAATGGGTCAAAAAGTAAATCCTATTGGTCTAAGACTGGGATTAAATAGAAACTGGGATTCAAGATGGTTTCCATCTCCTGAATCTACAGCAACTAACATCGGTGAAGATCACAAGATTAGAACTTTTGTTAAAAAAGAGCTTTATTATGCAGGTATTAGTAAGATTATAATCGAGAGAACTGCAAAAAAACTTAGAGTTACTGTCGTTTCTGCTCGTCCTGGAATTATCATTGGTAAAAAAGGAGCTGATATTGAGAAGCTTAGAGTTAAGCTTGATAAATTAGTTGGAAAACCTGTAAATGTAAATGTAAAAGAGGAAAATAAACCTCAAGCATCTGCTCAACTTGCTGCTGAAAATGTAGCGACACAGTTAGAGAGAAGAGTTGCATTTAGAAGAGCTATGAAAAAAGTTATCCAAGGTGCTATGAAAAGTGGTGCTAAAGGTATCAAGATATCAGTAGCTGGTCGTCTTGGTGGTGCTGAAATGGCAAGAACAGAGTGGTATCTTGAAGGAAGAGTTCCTCTTCATACGCTAAGAGCAAAAATTGATTATGGTTTTGCAGAGGCACAAACTACTTATGGAATCATTGGTGTTAAAGTTTGGATTTTTAAAGGTGAAGTGCTTGCAAAAGGTATTCCAACTGAAAAGAAAAATACAGGTAAACCAAGAAGTAAAAGAAGAGGTGAATAGCCATGTTGATGCCAAAAAGAACAAAATATAGAAAGCAAATGAAAGGAAGAAATAGAGGTAAATCTTACAGAGGTAACTCTATTGCTTTTGGAGAAATTGCACTTAAAGCTACAGAAGCTGGCAGGATTGGTTCTCGTCAAATTGAAGCAGCAAGAATTGCAATGACAAGACATGTAAAGAGAGAAGCAAAATCTTGGATTAGAGTTTTTCCTGACAAACCTCTTACTGCAAAGCCATTAGAGACAAGAATGGGTAAAGGTAAAGGTGCGGTTGATAGATGGGTTATGAATATTAAACCCGGACGAATTATATTTGAAATGGCAGGTGTAAGTGAAGAGTTGGCTCGTGAAGCATTGACTTTGGCAAAACACAAGTTACCATTCAAAACTAAAATTGTAACTCGAGAGATTGAAAATGAAATATACTGATTTAAGCGGTAAAGATGCAAAAGCATTGCAGGAATTGTTAAAAGAGAAGAAGTTACTGTTGTTTAAGTTAAAAGCAAAACTTAGAACTATGCAGTTAAATAATCCAAATGAAATAAGAGAAGTTAAAAAAGATATAGCTAGAGTTCAAACTGCTATAACTTCAGCTTCAAGTGAGGCATAAAGATGGCTTTAAAAGAGATACAAGGTAAAGTAGTTAAAATTGCTGGCGAAAAAACAGCAACAGTTGTGGTTGAGAGAAGAGTTATGCATCCTAGATACCATAAGATTGTAAAAAGATTTAAAAAATATCTAATTCATGATGAGAGCAATGAGGCTAATATGGGTGATATTGTAAAAGCGATTGAGTGTACACCAATCTCAAAAAGAAAATCTTTTAAACTTACACAAATTGTCACAAAAGGAGTTGAGTAATGATTCAAGGTTTTACTAGACTCGCTGTTGCTGACAATAGTGGTGCAAAAGAGATTATGTGCATCAAGGTTTTAGGTGGTAGTAAAAGAAGATATGCAAGTATTGGTGATATTATTGTAGCTTCTGTTAAAAAAGCGACACCTGATGGAAAAGTTAAAAAAGGTCAAGTTATTAAAGCGGTAGTTGTAAGAACAAAAAAAGAGATTCAAAGAGAAAATGGATCTTTAATTCGTTTTGACCAAAATGCTGCTGTGATACTAGATGCAAAAAGTGAACCTATTGGTACTCGTATTTTTGGTCCAATTGGTCGTGAAGTAAGATATGCAGGTTATATGAAAATTGTTTCACTTGCACCGGAGGTTTTATAATGGCAGTTAAAATAAAAATCAAAAAAGGTGATACTGTAAAAATTATTGCTGGAGATGACAGAAATAAAGAGGCAGAAGTACTTAAAGTTATGCCAAAAACTTCTCAAGTTATCGTAGCTGGTTGTAAGCTTGTAAAAAAAGCAACAAAACCGACAGAAGAGAACCCTAAAGGTGGTTTTACGAATAAAGAGATGCCTATTCATATTTCAAATGTTGAAAAAGTAGAAGGGTAGATAATGGCAAGATTGAGAGATAAATATAAAGACGAAATCAAATCAGCACTTGTGCAAGAGTTTGATATCAAAAATCCGATGAGAATACCAGCTTTAGAAAAAGTTTCTATTAGTGTTGGTGTTGGTGAAGAAGCAAAAGATAGTAAGATATTACAAAATATCCAAGATACAATATCTTTGATAGCTGGTCAACACGCCGTTGTTACAAAAGCTAAAAAATCAATTGCTGGTTTTAAGCTTAGAGAGGATTATCCAATTGGTATAAAAGTTACTCTTCGTGGTGAAAACATGTATACATTCTTAGATAAACTAATTTCAATTACTCTTCCAAGAGTTAGGGATTTTAGAGGAGTTTCAAGAAATGGATTTGATGGTAGAGGTAACTATAGTTTTGGTTTAGACGAGCAACTTGTCTTTCCAGAAGTAAGGTTTGATGATATTATAAAAACACATGGTATGAACATTACTGTTGTAACAACTACTGAGGATGACAAAGAGTCTTTTAAGTTGTTAGAGCTTATGGGTATGCCATTTGCAAAGGCGCGTGAATAATGGCAAAGAAATCAATGATAGCAAAAGCTAAGAGGACCCCAAAGTTTTCATCTAGGGCTTACACAAGGTGTCAAATCTGTGGAAGACCTCATTCAGTTTATAGAGATTTCGGTATTTGTAGAATTTGTTTTAGAAAAATGGCAAATGAAGGCAAATTACCTGGAATAAAAAAATCAAGTTGGTAAGGCAAAAAAATGGTAAATGATTTAGTAGCAGATGCACTAACAAGAATAAGAAATGCCTCAATGAGAAAGTTAGAAGTAACAAATCTTCTACACTCTAAACTTGTGGAATCAGTAGTTAAGATTTTTCAAGAAAAAGGCTATATAGAGAGTTACAATGTAATTGAAGATGGTGTTAAAAAACAGATAAAAGTTGTTTTAAAATATGATGAACAAGGTAATAAAGTTATTACTGAAGTAAAAATGATTTCAAAACAAGGTCGTCGTGTTTATAAACCAAATAGTGAAATTAAAAAGTTTAAAAACGGTTATGGAACAATTGTAGTTAGTACTTCTAAAGGTGTAATGCCAAATGAAGTTGCATATAAAGAAGGAATAGGTGGCGAACTTATCTGTAGTATATGGTAAGAGTCAAACTTTACGGCATTCGATAGATATCGTAGACAAGTAAAAGGAATAAAATGTCAAGAATAGGTAAACAACCAGTTTCAATTCCATCAGGAATTGAAGTTGGTCTAAATGGTGCAGTGATCTCTTTTAAAAAGGGTAATGTACAAAAAGAGTTAGATACAAAAGAACTTGTAAATGTGAAAGTTGAAAATAGTGAAATTATCTTTTCTCCAAAAGGTGATGATAGAGATAGTCGGGCTTTTTGGGGTACATTTAGATCATTAGCAAGCAATGTTATTATTGGTTTAACAGATGGTTATCAAAAGAAATTAGAGATAAATGGTGTTGGTTATAGAGCTGCTGTTAAAGGTAATGTGCTAGAGTTGCAACTTGGTTTTTCTCATCCAATTAACTATGATTTCCCAAAAGATATAAAAATTGCTGTAGAAAAAAATCTTATAACTATTAATGGTGATGACAAACAAG
>JAMONX010000027.1 GCA_027066435.1 Campylobacterales bacterium | reverse complement strand
CATAAGAGTTTAAAAATTAATAATGAGAACTATGACAAATTAGATAAAAATGTAGCATAAGGTAACATGAAATAAAGAGAATTAGATTTTAGAAAAAATTGTCTTGACTTTTTGGGGTGGTATAATCCTCACTTCCGTCCAAAAGTACCTCTCTTTTTTTTACAAGTTGTGGTTCAAATGTAGATTTTCTGTCTCTTGGTATTGAAACATCAAATTGTCCATATTTAGAATTAATTGTTTTATTGTTGTAGCCGTTACGGTTATTTGGTTTATCTGATGTTTGATGCTTATTATAACCTAAGTGAGATGTCAACTCCTCTTCTGAAGCTGTCTGTATCACCTCTTTGAGTATGTTTTTAAACTCATTTGTAACATCATCCAATGAGGTAAAAGTACCCTCTCTTATTTGTTTCTTTAACTCTTCTGTGTTTAGTATGCTCATGTGTAAACCTTTCTTTATTAATCTATCTGATTTACTATATCAAATAAATATGCTTTTTGGATTTACACAGTTATTTTTATACTCTCTTTTAAAGCGATCGTTTAAATTTTTCAAATCTTTCAATATCATCTTTTGTTAAGTGAAGTGACCACAAAATAGAGTTTGTTTCAAACTTTCTATCTAAATATGAGATTTTTTCACTATTAAAGAAGTGTTCATATCTATTGTTTAAACTATATGGTATATCAAATGTAACAAGGAATTTTTTTTCATAAGTTTCAAGCTTAGATGATTTTATAACCTCTTGACAAGCATTAGTGTAAGCTCGTATCATTCCACCAGTACCAAGCTTAACCCCTCCAAAATATCGAACAGTTATGACGGCACTTTCAATTATATTATCCCCTCTAAGTACTGCGAGTGTTGGAGCTCCTGCACATCCTTTTGGTTCTCCATCGTCACTAGAATTTTCAACTATTTGTTCATATTCATTTAAAGTTCGATATGCATAGATGATGTGGGAGGCTTTTGGATGTTCTTTTTTTAAATCTTTTAAAAGGCTTTTGAACTCTTTTATTGGTGTAAGATATGATATGAAGAGTGATTTTTTTACTTCGTATCTTTTGGATGTTGTTTTGCTTGTAAGTAACATTTGATTAGAATACCTTTGCTAGATTGTTAGCCGACAGTTCCGCAAATGCCAGCTAACAGCGTAAAAAGTTCTAAGACCCGCATCTATAGAACCTCTTACATTCAAAAGGAGTGTTGAATGAATTTGTTTACTCTGAAAGTATAAGATACTAAAGTAAACAAAAAGTTAATCACAACAGTATCGCTCTATAAAGTGTTAATTTTTTCAACAATTGGAGGTTTTATCTTTGATTTTATTCTTTTTTGATTAGTTCTACTTGAACTCTCTTTTGAAACTTTTATTAAAAAATTGTCTTTTACTGTAATGGAAAGTATATTTCCAATTGGGCGTAAATCTTTATCGTAATAAAATGTTATTGGATTTGATTCTCCACTTTGTAAAAATACATAAATATATAAATTTACATCTTTATCAAAACTTGCGTCTATGATTTTCCCCTCGCCTTGATAAATATTGGATGCATCACTGATATAATTATTATTTAGAGTAGTTCTTGATTCTAAATTTTCATCTTTTTTGATTACTTTCTTAATAGTTTGTCTTTTTTTATCATAATTTACTGTATAGTCTTGATTATCTGCACTTATCGTCTCTGTTTCTGAATACATATCTTCAATAAAACCTTTTGTCTTTGCTGTACACCCTGTAAATAAAAGTGTTGCTATTAGTAAAAAAAATATATTTTTATGTTTCATAAAGGCTCCTTATTTAAAAAGTATTTTACCTAAAATGGTTTAAACCATTGGATGCAATCTAAGTTATTTTTAAAAGTATGCAAACATTTTAGCTTTAAATCAAGTTGCAAAGTTTTACCTGTTTTAAAAATAGGTGCAGTAAAAAGTAAAATATTATCAACTACTTTTATAGACTCTTCAAACATGCCTTCTCCACCTTCTATCATTATAAATCTATACTCTTGCATCTTATTGAGAGAGTTTTTGATAAATACTTTTCGCCCCAAAACTTTAAAAAGTGGGATATCATAATCAAAATCATCTCTTCTAGAATATATGAGTACATCTGGAGCCTTGCCACCACTCAACCTACAATCAAGTGTTGGTCTATCAACTCTAACCGTATTCCCACCTATCACTAAAAGGTCTATTTTAGCTCTTAGTTTATGCACTAACTCTCTTGACTCTAATGAAGAGATAACTCCCCCTGAATATACACCATTTTGTGAAATAGCTAATTTGAAAAAGATATAAGGTTTGTTTTCTTGCCATTTTTTAAAAGGAGTCAAGAGAGAATCGCACTTATTTTGCATAAGACCTTTTTTTACTTCTAAACCGGCATCTTCAAGTAGCTTTGCTCCGCCAGATGCATCTTCGTTCAAATCCATAGATCCAATTATGACTTTTTTAAATCCCAAAGTTTTTATCAAAATAGAGCATGGTGGTGTTTTACCTTTGTGATTACAAGGCTCAAGTGTTACATAAATTGTAAAGTTTTTAAAGATATTGTTATGATTATCTAAAATATATTGGTATTTTTTTTCTGCTGTTTCTAGTTTATCAATTTTAGTATGACCTAAGAGTTTTAGAGTTTTGCTTATAACATTTAGTTCTGCATGAGAAGAGCCAGAAGTTTTATGAGAGCTAACTGCTACTAATTTACCATTGTTATCAACTATACAAGAGCCAACGGCGGGGTTTGGGTAAGTTAATCCTTGATATTTCCAAGCTGCATCTAGACACAATTGCATATAAAATGAATCATTAATCTTACCATTCAAAATATGTTTTAGCCTTTATGATATCGTCAAATAATACTTCTCTCTCCTCTTTTGATTTTTTATCAAAAAGGGTTATATTTTTACCAGCTACTTTGATGATTTTACATTTTAGTTTTTCATCAGAGTTTAGTTTTATCTTCACAAGTTCATTTATAGAGTTTTTAAAATGTTCTAATTTTGTAAGTTTTCTATCGATTCCAGGAGAGCTTATCTCTAGCGTATATTCACCTTGAAGAGGTGGGTCAATATCAAGAAGTGGCGAAATTATCTTTGTTATTTCACTACATTTATCCAAAGAAATTCCTTTATCTGAAGTGATATATATACGAAAAATTTTACGGCTGTTATCGGTTACTACTTCTGTATCATAGAGTTTTACACCTCTATCTTCTATAACTTGTTTTATCTCAGGGCTAATCATCTTTTTTATGTAACTCTTTCTCTATTTTTAAAAATAGTTCATCCATATTGTTTAGTTTTTGAAGTGAATGGTCAAATTTAAACTTAAACTTTGGACATCTATACCATCCCTCAGCTTGTTTGCAGTAATTTTCTATATAGCTACTAGCTTGTGACAAATGTTTTATAATATAAGGCTCTTCGTCATTTGTTATAAATGATGGGTCTAAAAAGACCTCTGCATCATATTTCCCTCGTGAACATTTGACATCAAGGACTGGGATATTATTTATCTTCTCATCAGAGAGTGAAGATATAGCCTCAGGGACTAACTCTCTAAGTACAGATTCTACTCTTAGAAGTTTGATACTTTTATTATCCATATTAATCTAGAGTTGCCTTCTCTTCAACCTCTTTATAGCTTTCTAGATAATCTCCTGGTTTAATATCATTATACCCAACAACACCAATACCACATTCATACCCTTTTGCTACTTCTCTTGCATCGTCTTTAAATCTTTTAAGTGATGATACTTCACCTTCATAGATAACCACACCTTCACGGATAACTCTTACTTTTGCACCTCTGTTTATAGTACCATCAGTAACAATAGAACCTGCAATTGCTCCAAGTTTAGGTACTGTAAATACTTCTCTAACTTCTGCTTGACCTAGATGTTCTTCTCTGATTATCGGTGATAATAATCCACCAAGGAGGCTCTTTACATCGTCGATTAAATCATAGATTATATTGTAAGTGCTTATTTTAACACCTAGTTTTTTTGCTTTCTCTTTTATGCTACCTGTTGGTCTTATATTAAATCCCATAATTACACAATTTTCACTAGTTTGTGCAAGTGCAATATCATTTTCAGATATACCACCAATTCCTGAACTTATGATGTTAACCTTAACTTCTTCATTTCTAAGTTTTTCTAAACTACCTTTTACTGCTTCTAAACTTCCTGCAACATCTGTTTTTAGGATAATTGGTAAGCTTTTTATATTGCCTTCAGCAATTTGTGCTCCTAAGTCTTCTAGCGTAACTTTAGTGGATTTTGAAAGCTCTTTTTGTCTGACATATTCAGCTCTTTTTTTCGCATACTCTTTAGCAATCTTATCACTCTCTACACTTACAAGTATTTCACCAGCTCCTGGTACTTCACTCAATCCCACAACAACACCTGGTTCACCTGGAAGAAGTTTATCTAATTTTTTTCCATCTTCACTAAGAAGTAATTTGACTTTACCATAACATACACCACATACAACAGTGTCCCCAATATTAAGTGTTCCATTTTGCATTATAATTGTAGCTACTGGTCCCCTTCCTTTTTCAAGTGAACTCTCTATTACAACAGCTTTTGCTTTCGTATCCATATTAGCTTTTAGTTCAAGTATTTCAGCTTGAAGTAAAAGAACCTCTAATAGCTCATCAATTCCCTCTCCAGTATGTGCCGAGATATTTATAAACTCATGTTCTCCGCCCCATTCAGTTGGTGTTACACCAAGTTCTGCAAGTCCTGATTTTACTAAGTCAGGGTTGGCATTTTGTTTGTCTATCTTATTTATTGCTATAACAAATGGTACATCAGCAACTTTTGCATGTTCAATTGCCTCTTTAGTTTGAGGTTTAACCCCATCATCAGCAGCAACTACGATTACAACTATATCAGTCGCTTTTGCACCGCGAGATCTCATCTGGGTAAAGGCAGCATGTCCTGGAGTATCTATAAAAGTGATTTTTTCTCCATCTTTTTCAATCATATAAGCACCAATATGTTGAGTAATCCCACCATGCTCACCAGAAGCGACTTTTGCTGAACGAATCTTGTCTAGAAGCGATGTTTTACCATGATCTACATGTCCCATTATTGTGATTACTGGAGGTCTTGCTTCGGAAGTGCTATCATTCTCTTCATAATCGCTTTCATAATCAAATTCATCAAGAGGATTAACTGTTGTTACCTCTATCTCAAACTCTTCTGCTAAAATCTCTATGGAATCTTTGTCTAAAAAGTCATTTTTTGTAACCATTACACCAAGAGTAAAAAGAACCTTTATAACATCACTTATAGAGCGGTTAAGTTTTTCTGCAAATTCATAAACCCTAATATCCTCTGGAATTTCAATATTAGAGATATTTCCCACTTCTACTTCCTCTTTCTTTCTTTTTCTCTTTTTTGATTTCTTACTTATTCCTCGTTGTCTTGTGAAAGAGTTTTGTCTTGTTGTTCTCATCTGTGTTGGATCAAACTTTTTCTTTGTAGCCGTCTCTGTATCAAAAGTTCTTTTATCTGTAAAATCAAAATCATGTAAAACTACCATGTCTTCATCGCCAAGAATCTCTATACTAGAAATATTCCCACCAGAAAACATATCTATTCTTTGTGAATTATCTTGTTTAGCATTTGCAGCTTTTTTGATTTTTTTCTTTTTTTTCTGAGCACCTTCAACGATTTGAGGCATCTCCATCATCTTTCTTCTTCCGCCACTTAAAGCTTGTGAAGGGGTGGAAGCTATTTCTACTCTTTTTTTTCTAACAATTACCAAACCTCTTCGTTTTTTAAGGCTTGATTGTGCTAATGTTTCTTTCTTTTTACTTTTTACTTCTTCTTTTTTTGGTGGTGTTTGAGGTTTTTCCTCTAAAGCTTTTTCTTCTTTTGGCTTAGGAACTTCTTTTATTATCACTTTGGGTAAAGGTTCTTCTTCTATTTTCTTCGGTTCTTTTATGCTTTTTGCATCTGAAGTAGGTTCTTCTTTTACTTTAGGTTTTTCGCTAACTTTTTTTTCTGGCTTTTTTACTTCTTCAGGTTTCTTTGCTCCTGCATAGACTCCCGTTAAAATATAATCCATTAAGTTACCGGCTTCTTCTGTACTAACTGTACTATTTGCAGCTTTTGCTGCTATATCTACTTCTTTAGCTTTAGCAAGAATGTCCTTAGCTTCCATACCAAGTTCTTGTGCAATCTCACTGATTCTAACTTTATCCATTTATTAAACGCTCCAAGTTTGTAATTTTTATCTCTTTTTTACATGCTCTGCTAAGAGCTCTGAGTAATTTTTTATCTTTTGTATTAAAACATGTTTTACATATATAAAAACTTCTACCAAAATTTGTATAGGGAATTAACTCTTTATCTTTACACTGCAATCTGATTAAGTCTGTTTGGAGGTATCTTGTTCTGCAGTTTATACACATTCTGATGGCATTCTTTGTTTTTAATAATTGTTCTTGCATTATAGATAAATTTCCTTAAGTCAAGCTCTAAAAAAGATACTAATCTTTAGAGTTGTCCTTTATTATATAACCTGTGTTGTTAAAATCATATATTTTAACTCTAAAATTTGGAAATTGCATCTGTAATTTTTTTTGTAAACTTTGTGCATCATCTTCGTATGTTAGGTTAAAAAATGAAGATCCACTACCTGAGAGGGTACTCATAAGTGCACCATTTAAAAGAGCTGTTTTTTGTACTTCAAAAAGTTCTCTCATAGCATTCATCCTAATGTATTGATGTAACTTGTCTCCAGATGCAACTTGAAGTGCTTTCCAATCTTCATTGAAAAATGCGGCTGTTAAGACTGCACTTCTAGACAAGTTAAAGACAGTTTTTTGCATTGAGACACTTTTGGGCATTTTTGCTCTTGATTTTTGTGTGGACATAGGCTTGTTTGGTATAACCATAACGGCTTTTAAGTATGAGGGGATATTTTTCTTTTGAGTTAACACTCTCTCGTTTTTAATACTAAGAGAAGCTGTAAAACCCCCAAATACCGCAGGTGCTATATTGTCTGGGTGAGGTTCATAAAAGAGAGCTTTGTTTAGTATTGACTCTCTTTTTAGTGACACTTCAGCCATATGGTATGCACTAGCAATCGCGGATACGATGACTGCTGAAGAGCTTCCTAAGCCTCTTGAAAATGGTATATTGTTTTGAAATTCAAACCTAAAATTATCTCGTCTTCCTACGAGTTTTGTATAAAAATTGTAAAAGATAGTTACAAATTGATTGTTTGTTTTAAGATTTGGTTTGTTTGAACCTTCTCCTTTTATAGAGACTGTTAAGTAGTCTGATGGTTTTATAGTTATCTCATTGTTTAACTCTATTGCTAATCCTAGCGAGTCAAAACCAGGACCTAAATTTGCACTTGTAGCAGGAACATATATAATCAATTTAAATCTCCTCTTTAAAGTGCTGGCAATATATAAAGTGGCTTATTGTCACTTGTAAAGATATTAATATCTAATTTTTGTGGAAGATTAAAAAGTTTTATCTTCGATTTTATATCGTCAATTTTTTGAGTCGTGATTCTACCATTTTTTTTTATAAAATAAAGAGTCCCTACTGCTTTTATAGGAGAATTTTCATTAAATTCAAAGCCATCTGTTGCAAAAAGTTGCAAATTCTTGCTAATACTTAATGTTTTTAAGAAGAGGTATGAAATTTTTATTGCCATAAATCCTCCTGGACCTTTTGCAAAATATAGATTTTTACAGTTGTGTTTTTTTAAAATTTCGTCAAATATAGAAGGTAGAATTTCACTAGTTTTATGATTACTTTGAAATTTTTCTATAAGCTTATTATTTTGATAAATCCCAACAAGAAGTGGAGAAGTGAGGGAAATAACAAGAACATCAACCTCTTTTATGCATATGCCTTTACAAAAGAAGAGTCCGTGTTACCTTCAAGCTCTTTGATGAGATAGTTATCTTTTGATTTTAGTATCTCTTTTGTGAGTAGATGATTTAGATGATGACTCCCTGCAAATGATTCATAGTTGCCTAAAAATGGCATACCAAGAAGTGCTAAATCCCCAATAGCATCTAAAATCTTATGTCTAACAAATTCATTTCCAAATCTAAGACCATCTTCATTTATTATCTTTTTATCATCTAATACAATGGCATTTTCAAGCGATGCCCCAAGTGCAAGGTTTTGAGCTCTTAACATTTGTACATCTTTTAAAAATCCGAATGTTCTAGCCCGTGAAATTTGATCAATATAGTTTTTCTTACTAAAACTAAAATTATATTTTTGAAAGCCAATTGCGGGATGTTTAAAATCGACTGTAAAAAGAAATTGGCTATTACTGCTTGGAGTTATTTTCGAGAATTTGTTACCATCCCTAACTTCAACATCTTTTGTTAATACCATCACTTTTTTATTTGCATTTTGTTCTACAATTCCTACTTCATTGAGCATCATGCAAAAACTTGCAGAACTGCCATCCATAACAGGTACTTCAGATGCATCGATTTTTATAAGCATATTGTCAATACCAAAAGCATAAATAGCAGAAAGTAGATGTTCTATTGTTGATATTGTATTCCCATCTTTACCGATAACTGTAGCCATTTTTGTATCAACTACATTTTCAGGTTTTGCTTCAATATATGTTTTTGTATTGCACTGATAAAAGACTATACCGCTATTTGCTTCTAGTGGATGGAGAGAAAACGGAATTGGCTCACCTTTGTGAAGACCAATACCTACACCTTCAATCTTTTTCTTAATTGTTAATTGCTTCAAATATATCCCTTATAACTGCACCATCAGATGAATATGTAATCTTTTTTAAATTACCATTGAAATCTTCTCTTTCAAGGATATCTCCATTAAAGATTATATGTCCTTTGCCTAACTCTTTTACAATCATGTAATTTCCGTTGCATTGGACAAGTCCGTCGATTGTACCGTAAATTTCTACATTTCCTTCAGAAATCACTTTCGCAGCACTATTAACCCTGCCAAAAATTGTGATATCCCCTTCGCTTATAATCTCTTCTCCTGAACGAATAGTTTTTTCAAAAAGAAGAGTTTTTATCTCTTTAACATAGGGAATTGTATCAGACGATTGTGAACTAATTGTAATTGTTTCTCTCTCATTTGATTTTTCCAAATTATTTGTCGAGATTGTATCACGAGTATCACTACTTTTCGTCTTAGAAGTCAAGTTTAATTTACATTCATCAGCTTTTATAAAGCATAAATCATTTTTATCTAAATAATTTATTATTTTTGGTGTTGTATTGCCCTTTATTATTAAAAAGTACTCTTTTAAAAGTATTAAGTTTTGAGCCATATAAGAGAAAAAATCATCTTCATTTTCAATTTCAATTTCAAATATACGGATTGTTTTTTGTTTTGCCTTCACTATTCTTACCTTTTTTACTTATCAATCATTTTTTTTGCACCATTTATCACATCAGTGATATTTGTCTGTATCCACTTTGAGTCCATCCATTCAGCAGGGCGGACAAAAACTCCTTGTACTAACATACTGATGTGAAGATGATCTCCAAGAGCAAGTCCAGATGCACCAGTCCTAGCCACGCGCTCACCAGCTTTAACCAAGTCTCCTCTTTTTACTAAAATTGTGGAGCAGTGACCATAGAGTGTATAAAAACCTAATCCATGATAGATGATAAGAGTATTTCCATAAATTCCGTTGTAGTTTGCAAATACAACAACTCCAGGATTTGTGATTTTTATATCATCCATTCTGATACTTGCGAGATCTAATCCTAAATGATAAGCTTCGCTAATAACATTATTTTTTTCTTTGTAATAGTAAAATCTGTGATCTCCATAACTTGCTACCACTTTTCCATTTTTAAGAGGATAAAAAGGTTTGATATCAAAATTTGAAATTAGATTTGAATCAACTTTGCTAGTAATCTCTTTAATGACTTTATCATTTATATCTCTGTAAGTTCTATTAACAAAGTCTAGTTTTTGAGTTGGAGAGAGATTCTCTGTAAGAGCAGGGCTATCTTCGGCTAAATCAAGAATTTTCCCATTTATAAAACTATCTCTAGCTTTTAAATAAGATTTTTTATACTTTTTATTTTTTAAAAAGAAGCTTAATCTTGCACGAGTTTTATTCCCTGCTTTGTCTATTGCAACTACTTTTGCCCAAAACCTTTTTTCAGTGATAGGCCAGGCGATTAGTGCCGCATAATAGCCATCTTTATAAAATTTTGTTGGTTTGAATTTTTTACCGAAATTTGTCTCTATATAGAGTTGGTCAAGGTTTTTATCTTCAGCCTTAAATATAGCAAGTCCAACACCACCTTTAGTGATACCATATGAAGTTATAAGTGAAAAAACATCTGGTTTCTGACTGTCAATTGTTAATATAGATTGTTTTTGACTACTGTTGCCTGCAAAAAAGTTCCATTTACTTATGTCTGTTGCTTTTGCAGTTAATTTAAATATATCACTTTTGTTTGAGAGTCCAATTTTTGGAAACTCTACTTTTAGAGTATATGATTTCTCTCCTTTTGTAAATGTTTTTTCTGCAATTTTTATATTATTTGTCTCATCTCCCATATAAACTTCAATATGTTTTAGCCCTGTATCATCTAAAAACTCAACTTCAAGAGGTCTGCTCAGATTCCAATAAGATGACTCCTTTAAGTTTATAGTTGGAGCATTTTTTTCAAAAAGAGGAGAATCAAGTTTCGTATAAAGCCAAAGTCCTAAACCTATAAAAATTAATAAAACTAAGAGAAGACCTAATGAGAATCCTTTGTGTTTTTGTCTCTGTTTCATAACGATACCTTTTGTATGATTTTTTCTATTAGTGATGATATATCTTTCGCTTCAGACTCAAAGCCTGCTGCTCTTTGATGTCCACCTCCACCAAAAAAAAGTGCAATTTCAGAAACATCAACTCTATTTTTACTTCTAAGTGAGACTTTTAATCCACCATTTTTTTGCTCTAAGATAAAAATTGCCAATTCCACGGTAGCCAAATTTCTAAGTATATCAACCAAATGATCACTGTCTGATCTAAGTGCACCAGTTGCTCTAAAGTCTTCTACTGTAACATTTCCAATTGCTATTTGTCCATCTTTTAAAAGCTCAAATGAGTTGATAAATATAGCAGTTAGTCGAGTTTTAGCAAGTGAGTTTCGCATCTTTAAGTTTTGTGCAATTTGTGATGGGATTACACCATATGAAATCAATTCGGATGCAATATCAAAAGCAATCTGATTTGTATTTCCAAAAGTAAAAAAGCCTGTATCTTCTACTAACCCTGTATATATGCAGATAGCTTCATCTTTTGTGATAGTACTATTTTTTGATTTTAATATCTCATAAACTATAATTGTTGCAGATGAGGCAGAAAAATTTAAGATATTAATGTCTCCAAAAAGAGTATTGCTTTTATGGTGATCTATATTTATAATTTTAAAATCACCTTTAGAAATTCCAAGTCGGTCAAATCCTCCACAATCAAATGAGATAAGAAGATCACATTTTTTGGGAAAGGAGCTTTTCATTTTAGAAAAATTTGGTAAAAAGTCATATTTTTTTGCTACAGGATGAGTAGCATTAAATAAAGAGACATTTTTACCCATTTTTTTAAGTGTTGGATAAAAAGCTAATGCACATCCTAAAGAATCTCCATCTGGATTAAGATGAGAAATAAGTGTAATGTAATGACTCTTGTCAATTAAATCCCAAACTTGTTCGTGCACTACATATTCCCCTCATTATTTATCATGAGTGTAGTGAAAAATTGCTAAAAAAATGTTTAGGATTATTCATTAAAGTTTTTGGGTTAATAATTTTTGTACAAAAGTTTTGTTTAGCCAAAAACATTGTTTAACTATACTATTCCCAAGATGATCATTATCTCTATCGTTAGAGTTTCTGCCGTGAGGTCTTAAATGTATGATAGTTGTTTGAGACTCTTTTGATAATTTGCTTACCTCTTTAAAGCCTTTTTTTGAGTTTAGTTTTACTCTATGCACTTTACATTTTCCATCAATTACTTCAGATTGATATCTCTTCCACTCTTGTTTAATTATCTTTTCCTCTTCTGTTGAAGGCGACCAAAAAAAAGATTTTCCTAAAAATTTTTCGTTAAGAGAAGCTTTTTTATTCTCTGCATATATTGGTACAAATAAAATTTTATTGATATGCTCTTTAAAAGTTGACTCTTCCCACTCTTCTTTTATAAAATCTTGCAATTTCATAGTTTGAAAGGATATTGCTTCAAATGGATAGTTATTGTTTTTTTTAATATTTATAGTTTTAACCATTATCCCAAGTTGTTCAAACTCTTTTATATTTGATTTAACACTCTTAAAGCCTATTACTTTTTTGATAATTGTAGCTATTTGATTTTTGCTTCTATTGTTAATATTAAGGGAAAAAGTATCTGATAATTCTTGTATAGATTTATCTTTATATCTATTTAAATTTTCTAAAATAGTATCTTCAAATTTGTCAAATTCATTAATTTTTAAAGAGCCGATTATTGATTCGTATTTGATTTTTTTACTTAGTTCATTCCACCGTTGATTTGTAAATGATTGTTTGAGGGAAAATGCTCTTTTTAATGCATCTGTACTATAAGTTTGATTTGGTTGAGTAACTAAATCTTTGAGCTTCCCATTTTTATCTTTGCCTCCACTTCCACTTCTTGAAGGAGCTAAAACTTCGCATATACTTTCACTAAGTTTGTGTGCATAACCATTTTTTACCCTTTTTTGTACATTTAACCAATCGTATTTTATTATAAACTCATTATTACCGTGATGGAGTTCCCATAAATCTATTTTTTTGATAAGTGAATTTTTAATATAATCTTTATCATACAAATAGTATATAAATAGAATTTTATTTAGTTTCTTTTTTGCATGCGAACTTTCCCAAGTTTCAAGAGTTAGCTCTTTATAGTTTATACTACAAATTTTGGTTCTTTCTTTTACAGATAGTTTAGTTTTTTGTTGTATCAATGGAATGATTTTGAGTTCAATTCCAGCTTTTTCAAAGTCTGGTTTTGGAGAAGAGTTTGGTTTTATTCCAAACCAATACTCTTCGATTATAGTTCCAACTATTCCTTTGTTTTTAATATTTATATTTTGAGAAGGGAGTATCTCTCCAATAGTCTTTCCAACTAATTTATTAGCATAATTTACAATAGATATTGCATCTGAGTTATCATATTTCATCTATCTCTTTTAAAATCAAATTTCCCAATCTCTCTACAATCCCAACAACTAAAGCATTTCCCATTAAAAAAGCTCTTTTTGTATCTGTTACACCAATGGTATGGTTATCTGGAAACATATTTAATCTCTCTAATTCGATTGGAGTTAGTCTTCTATATTTTCCATTAATCTTTACAACATGTTTAAATCTTGAAGCACTTTTTCCTCCTTCTCCAGTGATAATAGTTCTTGATGGTTTATTCAAACAGTCAGGAAACCCCATACTGCCCTCTGCATATTTATATTTATGACCAGTAGTTTTATTTACTCGCTCAATTGATTTTGAACCTTTTTGATATTTCCATTTTTTTAACTCTTCCTCATCTATATAAAACTCTTTTGGAACACTATCTTCATCTTGTAAAAAATCTCCAAGAACAGAATATTTACCACTATAATTTGTTTCAATTTTGGCTGTATGATAAACACTATCTATCATATATCCAGTTTCTAAAAAAGCATTAGTTTTGGGACTATTTTTATTGAAATTATCTGTAATATCAACTAAATCACTACTTAGTTGTTGGGTTATAACTTTTTTAGAATCTATTTTTTTAATTGGAAATGCTTTACCAAATAGTCCAGTTTTATCTAAATTATCAGCAATAGAATTAGCTTTTAAATTATTATAAAAAGTTGTATCTTTTTTTGAAGCAAAAATAAATACTCTCCGTCTTCGTTGAGGCATCCCATATTCACTAGCATTTATTACTCTCCACTCAACTGCATATCCAAGTGCATTAAGAGATGATAAAATAATTGCAAAATCTCTACCTCTTTGACTCGCTGGAGATTTTAGTAATCTATCAACATTTTCAAGCAATAAATATTTTGGTGCTTTATCTTTCTTTTCTTCTAAAATTCTATATATTTCCCACCAAAGAACACCTTTTTTCCCATTAATCCCATGGGAATTTTTTAAAGTGCTAGCTACTGAATAATCTTGGCATGGAAAACCACCTACGAGCATCTGATGGTCAGGAATATCACTGGTTTTTACTTTTGATATATCTTCATTTGAGTGATTTGTGTATCCAAATTGTTTTTCATATATTTGAGACGCATGTTGAATTTTTGTTGAAGGTTCCCATTGGTTACTCCACACTATATGAAAGTTTTTATTACTATGCTTTGCATTTTTTAGTCCGATGCGAAACCCACCGACACCAGCAAATAATTCGATAGTTGTTATACAATTACTTTGTGATACTTTCATATTCATATTTTTATGCTCTTTTATCCCTTGAAATAAATTAAATAAAGTTGGTGTTTTCATAAATATTTCCTAGCTAATTTTAGAAAGTATACCATTAAAAACAACTTTATTTAAAAAATATGTCAATTTGTAATATTAGAGACTCTAAATTTGATTTTAAATAAAGTTCAAGTTTTTTTGCTATTTACCGATAATAGGATTTATAGAGGTAACTTTGGGAGTTTATAGTGGATAAAATAGTAGATAAAAATTTAATAATTAGTTTAATGAAAAATAGTAAAGATCTTAGAGTTTTGTATGTTGAGGATAATGAATATGTAAGAGAGAGTACAAAGGAAATTTTAGAGAGATTTTTTCAGCATATAACTGTTGGAGTTAATGGTGTAGATGGTTTAGAAAAGTTTGGACAAAGTAAATATGATTTAGTGATTACCGATATCAATATGCCTATAATGAATGGTATCGAAATGATTAAGAATATCCGTAAAATTGACAATGATATCCCGATACTTATTATTTCTGCTCATAGTGAATCTAGATATTTTATGGATGCAATCAAGCAAAATATTGATGGTTATTTGTTGAAGCCTCTTGAAATGAAACAGTTGATTAATCAGCTTTTAAAAACTGTAGAAAGAATTGAGTTAATTAAAGAAAATAGATCCTATAAAGAGGGTTTAGAGATACAAATTCAAGAGAGAACTGATGCGGTTGAGTTTATGTTTTATCATGATAGTTTAACAGGTTTGAAAAACAAAAATGCACTTTTGGAGGATATAGAAAATGAAAACTTTACTGCAGTGCTTATTTTAGATATAGATAATCTTCAGGATTTTAATGATTTTTATGGTTTAAGTGGTGGGAATAAGGTTATAGAGTCATTTGCAGATGCCTTAGAATCAAGTTTAGATGATAATTTGTATAGTGTTTACCATTTTCATAATGATAAATTTATGTTGCGAATGAAAAATAAGAATTATGATATAAATAATTTTGAAAAAGATATTAAAGAGCTAATTTTAAAAATTGATAATTTTAAATTTTATTTAGACGAAGCAAATGAGCCAATATTTGTTGATGTTACTATAGGAATTTCATTTGAGCAAGATTATGCAATAGAAAAAGCGATGATGGCTTTAAAATATGCAAAAAAAGGTAAAAGGTCTTATGCTGTTTATAAAAAATTGATTGATAGAGGAGAAGCTTCTAAAGAGAGTCTTTTTTGGAAAGATGAAATTAAAAAAGCTGTAAACGATGATAAAATTATTTCAGTTTTTCAACCTATTGTAAATAGAGATAAGCAGATTATAAAATATGAAGCTTTAATGCGTTTAGTACAGATAGAAGATTCTAAAGAAAAATTGATATCGCCATTTTTCTTTTTAGATACAGCAATAAAAAGTAGACAGTACTCTAAACTTACAAATATAATGGTAGAGAAAAGTTTTAAAATAATGAAAGAAAATAGAAAAGATTTTTCTATCAATCTATCATTTGAAGATATTAATAATAGTGCAACTATAAAAATGTTAAAAGATCAGATTGAAAAATATCAAGTTGGTAAGCAGTTAATATTGGAAATTATTGAAAGCGAATGTCTGGAAGATTATGTAGTTGTCAAAAATTTTATCAAAGATTTTAGAGAACTTGGGGTGAGGATAGCGATTGATGATTTTGGTGCAGGGTTTTCAAACTATATGCAAATATTGGAAATAGAGCCTGATTATCTTAAGCTTGATGGATCGATGATAAAAGAGATTGATAAATCAAAAAAATCATATGAATTTGTAAAATCCATAGTTGGATTAACAAAAGCATTAGGTATTACAACTATCGCAGAATTTGTACATTCGCAAGAGGTATTTGAGACTTGTTTAGAATTAGGTGTCGATCAATACCAAGGGTACTATTTTTCACCACCTGTAAAGGAGGATGAATTGGAGATATTGGAGGTTGAGACAAGTATATCTGAAATGACATGATAGAGTGTAAATTCTGCCTCTTTTAAAGTTTTTCCAAAAGTTATAATTCCCTCTTCATGTCCGCTCATAACAAATTTGGGATTTTTAAGAGGATTTATATCTTGATAAATTTTTTTTACCTCTTTTATCATTTGAGATGAGCCATAAGGTACATTTTTCGTTCTTTTATACTCTTTTTTTAGCATAAAATCCCACAGAGATTTAGAGTGTATGTGGATAACTGCACCAATCTCTGGACTTAAATGGTAAATCGTTCCATGAGTTAAGGCTTCACTGCTTGGTTTTATTGCTCCGCTTGATTTGAGGTAAAATTTTTCATTATTGTATGCTTCAATGAGAGAGTAGTGTTTTGCATCTAAAGAGTTTAAATTTCCTGTTTGTGTTCCTGTGATGATAAAGCTATCTTTATCCAACCTTTCGCTTATATTTCCATATCCTATGCCATCTTTTTCACCTATGAGTCCAAGTGCAAAAAGTCTCTCTCTTGTCATCTCTATATTTTCCCACAAAGATTTTTCTACAGGATGAGATTTTATAAAATCAAGATTATATTTTATAACACCATCAATCATAAAATATCTCCATACATATTTTGAATATTTTTTATATCTGCTTTACAAATTCCTCGTTCAGTGATAAGCCCAGTGATAAGACGAGAAGGTGTAACATCAAAGCCATAGTTTAAAGCTTTTGAGTTATTGGGTATGATTTGAAGTCCTTTATATTGACCTTTTTCATCAACTCCTCTTATTGTTTTTACTTCATCTTCTCCTCTTATCTCAATGTTTATCTCTTTGACTCCATCGATGATTTTAAAATCAAATGTCGAAGAGGGAAGGGCGACATAAAAAGGTATATTATTGTCATATGCTGCCAACGCTTTTAGGTAAGTTCCTATCTTGTTTGCTACATCCCCACCAAGACTCACACGATCCGCTCCTGTTATGCATACATCTACTAAGCCGTGTTGCATAAGATGCCCGCCTGTGTTATCAGCTATTACAGTATGGTCAATTCCGCTCTTTTCTAATTCCCAGGCAGTAAGATTTGCACCTTGATTTCTAGGTCTAGTCTCATCAACCCATACATGAACTTTTATACCTCTTTTTTGTAGCTCATAAATAGGTGCTAAGGCAGTACCACTATCGACAATTGCAAGCCATCCTGCATTGCAGTGAGTTAAGACATTTATCTCTTTTTTACCATTTTTTTTCATAATTTCTTCAAATATATCAGCACCAAAATTTGCAATTTTTTCAGTTGCTTTGCAATCTTCATCACATATTTTTATAGCTTCTTGTTTTAATCTCTCTTGCATCTTGTCTTTTTTAATTACTCTTGCAACTTCCATCATCCTATCAACTGCCCACATAAGATTTACTGCAGTTGGTCTTGAAGAGCGGATAAGTTTTGCTTTCTCTTCAAGTAGTTTTAAATCTCCATCACATTCACATGAAGCCAAAAAAACTCCAAAAGCAGCAGTGTTTCCTATAACTCCAGCTCCTCTAACAGTCATGTTTTTGATAGCTTCCACACATTCATCTGTATTTGTAATAGTGATAGTTTTTTCGACAAATGGTAGAACTCTTTGATCTAGTACAACTAAGTTATCTTCTTCATTTAACCAAAGTGCTTTATACTTTCCGTTCATTTTTTCTCCAAAGTTTATGATATAATATCATACAATGAAGAAGATAAATTGTAAACGATGTAAATATTATTATGTAACTTGGGAAGCTATGCATCCTCACGGATGCAAAGCATTTGGTTTTAAATCAAAGATAATTCCATCACAAGAGGTGAAAAACAGCAGTGGAAAGGATTGTGGTTTATATAAGGAGAAAAAACCGTTATAGCTATTTATGCTCAATTCTCATCGAAAAATCCAACCATACTGCTTTATGAATTAAACTACCGCTACTGATTGCATCTACCCCTGTTTGGGCAAATCTAACAATATTCGTTTTATCTACATTCCCACTAGCTTCCACAAGCACATGAGGGTAGTTTTTATTTTTATAATTAACAACCTTTTTTATATCTTCACACTTCATATTGTCACACATGATTAGATTTGCCCCTGCTGACATAGCTTCATAAGTGGCTTCGACACTTTCACACTCTATCTCTATTTTTGATGTATAGGGAATTTTTTTTCGTGCTATTTCTATAAACTTATGTAAATCATCAATGGCTGCTAAATGTGTATCTTTTAGCATTAGACAATCATCAAGTCCGAGTCTATGGTTAGTTCCACCACCGCATCTTACTGCATATTTTTCCATTATTCTTAGACCGGGTCTTGTCTTTCTTGTGTCTAGTAGTTTTACATCATAATCTTTTACAAGCTCTACAAAGGATGCAGTGTTTGTTGAAATTCCACTGCAATGTTGCATTATATTTAAAATTATTCTCTCATACATAAGAACTCTGTTTGCTGTGCCTCTTACATATGCTATGATATCGCCTTTTTCTAGGTGATTTCCATCATATTTTAAAAACTCAATTTCAAGATGTTCTAGTTCGCCTAACTCTTGCACATATAGTTTTCCAGAAAATATGCCCTCTTCTTTTGCGATAATTTTTCCCTCTACCATTCTTCTATCACTCACAAGTGAAAAGAGGTCTCCTCGTCCAATATCCTCTAAAATTGCTTCTCTTACGGTCTCTTTGACTCTCATATTTCAAACATCCTATCAAGTGCAATCTTCGCCCACTTAGCAACTTCAGCATCAACTTCTACTTCATATATGATTTTGTCATCTTCTATCGATTTTAGTACATTATACAAATCTTCTAGTGTTGTTTCGTTCATAGTAGGACACTCTGGCTTTGTTGATGAGAGTACGAAAGTGTTCTTTTCTCTTAGTCTGTTTACAAGGTTAAACTCTGTGCCAACTGCTACTTTTTGCTCAATTGGTAACTCTTTTATATATTTTATAAGTTGGCTGGTTGAGCCTACAAAGTCAGAAGCTTTACAAACTTCAGGTTTACATTCAGGATGCGAAACTATCTTTATATCTGGGTATTTGTTTCTGTAGAATTTGATATCATCAACATCAAAGAGTTGATGTACTGAACAAAAGCCGTTATAACAGATAATATCAGCCTCTTTTGGGTCAGTTCCATCTCCAATTACACAAGATTTTAATCCCATCATAATTGCGATATTTTCCCCAAGACAACGATCTGGAACAAAGAGGATTTTTTTACCACTTTTTAATCCTTTTTCGATAATCTTTTTTGCATTTGAGCTTGTGCAAACCATACCGCCCATTTGTCCAACTTTTGCTTTTACCTCTGCTGAAGAGTTTATATATGTGATAGGTAAAATATCCTCTTTTTTGATACCATTTTTTTCTAATATTTTAACGCTTGTATCATAATGTTCTCCATCAATCATCCTAGCCATCGCACAACAGGCAATTTTTGGCATAAGAACTCTTTTTTTTGGTGACAATATCTTTACACTCTGTCCCATAAAGCCAACACCGCAAAAAATTAAAAATGGATTTTCATCTTGAACTGCCATCTGTGCAAGTTGTAGGCTATCACCTGAAAAATCTGCCATTTCAAAAACTTCATCTTTTTGGTAAAAATGGGCAACTATTGTTGCATTTAGCTTCTCTTTGAGTCTTATAATCTCTTTCTTATACTCTTGGTTTGTCAATTTTAATTCCTCTTACTTCGATATGATTTTTGTTATTATCCCAAATTATACTTACATATAACAAAAATATAGTTATACTTACACATTATAAGGAGATAAATTTGGAGTTTTTATTTAACATAAATGTTCAACTATATATATTGGCTTATTTGATAGGAAGTATCCCTTTTGGTCTACTTTTGGCAAAATATATCGGTAAAGTAGATATAAGAAAAGAGGGAAGTGGAAATATAGGTGCTACAAATGTACTAAGAGTTTTAAAAGAGAAGAATCCAACTCTTGCCAAAAAACTTTCATCTATTACTTTAGGACTTGATACTTTTAAAGGTATTTTTGCTCTTTTGATAGGATATATGTTAGGAGTTAGTGAAGCTACTATGTGGGCGATTGCAGTATTTGCTGTTATGGGGCATTGTTTTAGTATATTTTTACTTGGAGATGGCGGTAAAGGTGTGGCAACTGGATTAGGAGTCCTACTATTTATGGTTCCTTTTTCAGCACTTGTTGGTGTAGCTATATGGTTGCTTAGTGCAAAAGTATTAAAAATTGTATCATTATCTTCACTTTTTGGAGTGTTGGGGGCAGTGGCATCATCATTTTTTATATATCCAGATTTAGTTCACACTCCGATAGTGATAATTGGTTTGGTTATTTTTTATAAACATTCTGAAAATATTTATAGACTTTTTGCGGGGAAAGAGGGCAAAATAGTTTAGTATGTATACCATTTACATAGAAAACCTAAAAGTTAGAGCAATCATAGGGATATTAGAAAAAGAGAGAGAAGCATCTCAGCTAATAGTCGCAAATTGTTTTTTAGAGTATGAAAAACAAGATGATGAGTTTATAAACTATGCAGAAGTTGCATCTTTGATAGAGGAGTCATTAGTAAAGCAAAAATATATGCTGATTGAAGATGCATTAGATGAAATTGTAGATGCGATACACAAAATGTATAGAGAGGTTAAAAGTGTTAAACTTAAGCTCTCAAAACCCGATATTCTTAAAAATTGTATAGTTGGAGTTGAACTTTTCAGGAAATTTTAAACTCTTTTTAAAAAAACTTTAAACTTTGAATAAATTTGTGCTATACTTTGTTCAAATTTATATATAAAAGGAAAAATAAATGAGAATACTCATTGTTGAAGATGAAGTAACATTAAATAGGACTTTAGTTGAGGGGTTACAGGAATATGGTTATCAAGCCGATAGTTCTGAAAACTTTAAAGACGCAGAGTACTATATAGGGATTAGAAATTATGATTTAGTCCTAACTGATTGGATGCTCCCTGATGGGGATGGTGTAGAATTAGTAACTGCAATTAAACAAAAAACCCCTAGAACTGCTTGTATCGTGTTGTCTGCGAAAGATGATAAAGAGAGTGAGATTAAAGCACTTAAATCTGGAGCTGATGATTATATAAAAAAGCCTTTTGATTTTGATATTTTGGTTGCAAGATTAGAAGCGAGACTTAGGTTTGGTGGAACAAATGTTATAACTATTGATGATTTAGTACTAGATCCTGATGAAGAGAAAATAACTTATAAAGGACAAGATATTGAGCTTAAAGGTAAGCCATTTGAAGTTCTTACTCACTTAGCTCGTCATAGTGACCAAATCGTCTCAAAAGAGCAACTTCTAGATGCAATCTGGGAAGAGCCTGAGTTAGTTACACCAAATGTAATTGAAGTTGCAATAAATCAAATAAGACAAAAGATGGATAAACCTTTAAATATCTCAACAATAGAGACAGTTCGACGAAGGGGCTATAGGTTTTGCTATCCGAAAAAAGTATAAAGAGAAAATTTCTCATCCAATTAGTGGTCGCATCCACGACCCTGATTGTGATCTTTTCGATCATCCTTTATAATTATATCAAACTTTCGATACTAGATGATGCTATGCACAGTTTAAAAACTGAGGCTTTTGAGTATATTAAAAACTCTAAAGAGAAAGTACCATTCTCAAAAAGAGATAATATAGATGTTTTTGATGAACAAAAGCAGTTTGGACAAGATAAAACAAGTGTAGTTATTAGGGTTGATAAAAAAGATGATATTTCATATGAACAGTATGAAAATGGTGATAAAAAATATCTTACTGTTTTTGCAATTTATGATAAAAAGAGATCAAGTTATCTAAAAATCCAAAGAGATGTTACTAGTACATATGAACTTTTAAATAAGATTTTAAATAGTATAGTTTTAGTCAATTTTATGACACTTTTTTTAATTCTTGCATATGCGATGTTTCTTTCAGAAACGCTTTTGTATCCAGTCAAATCTATTACAAGAAGATTAGCAAGGATGAATGAAAACTTTTTAGAGCCAATTGAGACTAAAACACTTCCAAGT
The DNA here is from genome assembly GCA_027066435.1 of Campylobacterales bacterium. Classification (GTDB taxonomy): domain Bacteria; phylum Campylobacterota; class Campylobacteria; order Campylobacterales; family QNZT01; genus SZUA-1433. Next base: position 26,279 of record JAMONX010000027.1, on the reverse strand, counting down.
GAGTTTATCCCACTAGGTGAAAGTATAAATAAATTGATAGATAGAATTCAAAACTTTGTAAAGTACCAAAAAGAACTTTTTATCGGAACTGCACATGAATTAAAAACTCCACTAGCGGTTATGAAAGCTAAAAATGAAGTAACTCTTATACGAGATCGTGAACCTATAAAGTATCAAGAGACACTGAAGCTTAACAATAAAACTATAAATGAGATGAACAACATGATAAGCTCTATTTTAGAAGTTGGAAGACAAGAAGGTTCACAATTTGAAAAGCCAGTTGAGATAGATTTAGTTCAGTTTTTGAAAGATAAATCAAAAGATTTTAATTTAATTGCTAAAAGTGTTGCTAAAAATATTTCTGTAGATTTTGAACCTGAACAGTATTGTATTATCTCTCAAGCGACATTGCTTACCCATATTTTGCAAAACTTTGTCCAAAATGCTGTAAAATTTACTCCAGAAAATGGAACGGTACATATAAAAAGTAGGCTTGATGGTGATAATTTTAGAATTGAAGTTATTGATGAAGGACCTGGCGTTGATGAGTCTATGGATTTATTTGCTCCATTTAAAAGAGTGGGTGAAAAGGGTGGAGCAGGGCTTGGATTATTTTTGGCAAAGGGTGCAGCGGATGCTATCGGAGCAGAGCTTAGCTTGAAAAATAGAAGAGATAAAAAAGGTGCAATCGCAACGGTTGTTTTAAATTCTAGAAATTATTGCCCTGCTGATGATGATAAAAAAGGGATGTCAATATTTAGTAGTTTTAAGAGAAGTTAATTTGTCTTTTAAGATTATCAATGAGTGTATCTCTTGTGACGCCTGTGCATCTGATTGTCCTACAGGTGCAATCAGTGTGGCAGATCCAATTTATATCATAAATCCAGAAATTTGCTGTGAGTGTGTTGGATATGAAGAGGCTTCAATTTGTGTTTTGGTTTGTCCAGTAGATTCTATAATTTTAGATGAAAATTATATTGATACAAAAGAGTCATTATTGAAGAAATTTGAAAATAGCAAGAAGTAGCAGATGGCAAAAAGAACAGCAATAATCGATATAGGTTCAAACTCAATTTCACTTGTAATTTATGAAAAAAGTTCTCGTTATGCATTTCATTTAATAGAAAAAATTAGAAGTAAAGTGCGAATAGGTGAGGGTGCTTATGCAAATAACGGGAATCTTAGTGAAAAAGCTATGCAAAGAGCTTATGATACATTGGAGGATTTTTTATCAGTTACAAAAAGCTTATCATGTAGAAAGATATTGATAGTCGCAACTTCAGCACTTAGAGATGCTCCAAACAAAAAACTATTTTTAACAAGAGTTAGTAAAGGGCTAGGATTAAATATTAGAGTGATTGATGGGAAAAAAGAGGCATATTTAGGAGGGGTTGCAGCACTAAATCTATTGCCAAAAATAGAAAATGCAACAACTATAGATATAGGTGGAGGTTCAACAGAGTTAGCTTCTATCAAAAATGGTAAAGTTGTTGATACTATATCGATAAACTTAGGTACTGTTCGTATAAAAGAGTTATTTTTTGATAAAAAAGAAAATTTTTCAAAAGTAGAAGATTATATAACAAAACAACTCTCTTGCATCCCAAAATCATTTTTTAATTCAAAAATAGTAGGCATTGGTGGGACAATTAGGGCATTATCATCTTCAATTTTAAAAGATACTAATTATCCTATTGACTCTTTACACGCTTTTAAATATAAGTATAATAAGCATAAAGATTTTATAGAAAAAATTGCAAAAAGTGAAGTTTTAAAATTAAAAGATACTTCGCTTGATAGAAGTAGATATGACACGATTAGAGAAGGAAGTTCAATCTTTTTTATGATATGTGAAGAACTTGGAGCAAAATCTGTTATTACAAGTAAAGCAGGAGTAAGAGAAGGTGTATATCTGAGTGACATTTTAAGAAACTCTAATCATAAATTTCCTCATAATTTTAATATCAGTATCAAAAATCTTATAGATAGATTTGCAATTTATAATAAAAATATACCACAAATTCAAAGAGATGCATTGGCAATCTATGAGAGTGTTTATCATCTTTTTGACAAGAAAAGAGTTTATAAAGAAGAGCTTTTAATGGCTTCAAAACTTTTGCTTATATTTAGAAGATTAAATATTTACTCAAATAGTGATATGAGTTTTGGTTTTTTAGTTGAAAATCTAAACTTCGCATTTTCCCATAAACAAAAGATTTTGATATCACTTATTTTGAAATATACATTTAAAAAAGATATAGATGAAAAAGAGATAAAAAGATTTAAAAAACTTCTACCTTCTGCTGAAGTGATGCAGTGGCTTAGTTTTATACTCTCTTTGACAGCGTGTATAAATAAAAATAAAAAATTACAAAAGATAGAAGTCGAATTTAAAGATAACTCTCTCTTTATAAAAAGTGAAAAAATATCATTTTTATGCCAAGAAGGTATTAAGAAATTAAAAAAACCTTTCCCATTTACAGTAAAATATGACTAAAAAGTAACAAACTGTAATTTTATTAAAAAAATAATTTTACTTTTTATCTGAAATATATTTAGTTATTTATTCATGTATGAACAATAATCTAAACTTCATTGCTTTTTGGTCAATAATTGTTAACTTTTATAAGTTTATTTTAAGTCAAATTGAGTGTATAATAGTATTCTAAATTGACTTTTAAAGGAATAACAATGGATAAACGATCTATTACAATTTTACCCGCATTAGCAATACTTTTATTATTAAGTGGGTGTGGCAGTGATAATAATACAGATACTCAAACACCACAAAATATAGCACCAACAGTGGATGCAGGAGTAGATGTTAGTATTAATCAAGGAGAGAGTTTTTCTCCAACACCAATATATAGCGATAGTGATGGGACAATAGCAAGTGCTGTATGGACATACAATGGCGCTACAATTACTTTCCCTAAAACTGATTTTGGTATTGGTGAACATATCTTGATATTGAGTGTTATGGATGATGATGGTGCAGTGACTACTGATGAAGTAAAAGTCACTGTTAATGCAGATGTCGTTGCATTTAAATCTCTATTAAAAACAGGACAGACTGAGTCTTATCATAATAATGATGATGGAGATTTACAAAAAGGAACCTCAAGAAGCTATAGTAGAGATGAAATAAATGAAATTGTTACAGATAATGTAACTGGATTGTTGTGGCAGGATAATGAAGAGACAAAAACTCAAATGATGAATTTTGACCAAGCTAATGAGTATTGCCAAAAGCTTACTTTGGGTGGTTTTAATGATTGGAGAGTTCCTAGCATTGAAGAGTTAGCTTCTTTGGTAAATAAAGGAAAAAATGAACCATCAATTGACATTAATAATGCACCAAATGAAGCATTTGAGAAAATTGTTTCAGAAGAATATTGGTCATCTACTATATATAGCGATGGTCGAGATAGGACAGCTTGGACTCTTGATTTTTCTAATGGCAGCAGTAGCGGTGGGTATAATCTTAAAACTGACAACTATAATATTCGTTGTGTAAAATAATAAAAAAGGAAAAATAGATGATGAAAAATATCTTATTAGCAACATTTTTGCTACATAGTTGTGTTCAAGCAGATTTTATTCGAGATAGTGCATTAGAAGTCGTAAATGATTCAGCTACTAAGCTTATGTGGCAGGATGATAATGCTAGTACAACAGAAAAAAGAGTATGGACTGAAGCAATTGATTATTGTGATGGTCTAATTTTTGCAGGGTATGAAGATTGGAGATTGCCAAATTCTAATGAACTTTATAGTATTGCAGATAGAAGTAAAAGAGACCCTGCTATTAAAGATGGCTTTGTTAATGGTAGTTCTGTACACTATTGGTCATCTACTACAAGCCGAAAAAATGTAAATAATGCATGGTTTGTTTATTTTATCGATGGAATTGATAGTGAAAGTAAAAAGAGTAATAGTCTCAATGTTCGTTGTGTTAGAGGTTAATTTTAAATAGAATAGGTGTGGCTAAAGCCACATCTTCAAACTATTTAAAACCTTCTCCCTAAATTAAACTCAATTTTAGAAGTTCTATCATCTTCTTTATCATCAAGTGCATAAGAGTAAAAAAGTTGCAAAGGAACACCAAGTGGTGATTTGGCCCACTCTATACCTGCTCCCACTGATTGTCTGTGAATTTCGCTAAATTTATTGTCACCTGTCATACCATAATCATAAAAGGTTAAAATTCTCATCTGTACAGATTCAATGAGCGGAAGAGAAACTTCAATTGAACCAGCAGCCATTTTTTCTGCTCCAACAAGTTTTCCTTCTTCATTTTTTGGTGATAGAGTTCCCTGTCTAAAACCTCTTACTGTACCCATTCCACCAAGATATAGTTTTTCATTAAGTGGGAGGTATCCATTGTCATTAACTGTACTTACTCTTCCTTTTAGCCTAAAAATCAAATCATAATCTATTAAATCATCAAGTCCATAGTAATATTTAAATGAGAGTGATTTTCTCAAAAATTTAGCATCTCCACCTATCCCTGCATATTCTATCCCTGCTGTTATATTTATACCAGATCTTGGTAGATAATAGTCATCAGTGTTATCATAAGTGATTGAAGGTAAAAATGAACTTTTAACGGTTCTCCCTTCTCTATAGTATATGCCATCTTGTAAGCTTTCAGATACATTTGTAAGTTCTACATCTTCATAAAGGTAAGTAAGAGAGGCTTGAAGATTTCGTCCAATTTTTCGTCCTAGTTTCAAACTCCCACCTAAGGACTTTTCATCATAATCATAATAGTCAAAATCTTTTTTAAATATATTTCCACCTAAACTATAAAGAGAGTCAAAAACTCGTGGATTATAAAAATGTAGACTTCCTCTTGTTGTTTTTTCAGAAGTATCTATATCAAGTCCTACCTCTATACCACTTCCTAAAAAGTTTCTATCGCTTATTCCTGCATTGACACCAAACTTGTCATAACTTCCATATGAGATACCACCCATTATACTTCCAGTACTTGCTTCATCAATATTTACAAGAAGATCCATTTTATCCTTGGCTATTTGCTTAGGTATTATTTGTACATCATTAAAGTAACCAGTTCTTTTTAGTGCGTTGGTGGAGTCTATCAAATCTTTCTGATTAAATGCATCTCCTTCACTCAGGTAAAGTTCTCGTCTTATTACTCTATCAATTGTTCTAGAATTTCCAGAAATTACAACATTATTAACAAATACTTTTTCATTTGTTTTAACGATATATTTTATATCTGCTGTATGATTTGTTTTGTTTTGTTTAACATCAGGAATGATAGTTGAAAATGCATAACCTTTGTTTGATGTTGCATCTCTTATCTTTCTCATATCTTTTCGTAAATTTTCTACATTAAAAACTTGACCAGTCTTTAGTTTAAATTCTTCTTTTAGTTCTTTGGGGTTTGCAATTTTTTCATCAATATCTACCGTTACAGAGCCTACTTTGTATTGTGAACCTTCTGTTATTTTGTAGGAGAGAGTTGCAGTATAGTTATCAAAGTTTGTTTTTAAAACAGGCTCCTCTACAACTGCATCTAGATAACCGTTTTTTAGATAAAAGTCTTTGATTCTCATTGCATCTGCTTTTAGTTGGTCCGCTTTTAGTATTCCATCATCTCGCCCAAAAAACCAGCCGACAGCTTGTCTTTTTTTATTAGCTAGGAGATGCTTAAAATCGCTATATTTGAAATTTTTTAGTCCGTAAAAATTGATTTTTTCAATAAAGATATTTTCGCCTTTATTAACAACGATTTTTGTTTGTAAACTTCCTTCATTTAGTTCTTTATTTTCTATTTCAACTACCGAATCAAAATAGCCTTTTGATTGCAGATTGTTTTCTATATTTTTTTTGACGGTTTTAATTTTTGTTTCGTCGTAAATATCTCCCTTTTTTATACCAGCACTTTGAAGTGTCTCTTCATTTTTCTCTTTTGCCAAACCACTTAGCTCTACTTTAGCAATTATTGGTTTTTCTTTTAAGTGATATGTTAAAATACCTTTATTTTGTTCTACCCAGATATCTTTAAAATATTGCTGTGCATAAAGTTTTTTAATACTTCTATCAATAGCCTCAGGATTAATTTCATCACCTTTTCTGATTTTAATAATCTCTTTTGCATTTTCAACGGAAATATGATTTAATCCCTCAAATTTAATATCAGAGACAGTTTGGGAATGAAGTAGTGTAATACTTACCAAAGATGAGAGTAGAAAAATTTTACGAATAGGAGTATTTTTAGAGCTAGAAATCATTAAGTGTACCTTTTATATTCAATAGTAAAAAAAATATACTATCATTTTAATGATTAAAAAGATAGAATTGTACAAAAATTTAAAGAAAAAAAATGCTTATAGGTATAGTTGGTTTGGGATTGATGGGTGGTTCTTTTGGACTTTCATTAAAACAGTCTATGGAAGATGTGCAGTTGCTCGGATTTGATCACAATGAAGAGCATTGTAAAATGGCATATTCTCTCTCCCTTGTAGATGAGATTGTTTCGATGTCTGAAATTAAAAAGTGTGATGTGATTATTTTGGCTATTCCAGTTGTTGCAATTTTAAAAACTATAAAAGAGTTGGAAGATGTTTCAAATAAAACAACGATTATTGATTTAGGTAGTACAAAAGAGGAGATAGTTTTAAAAACTCCTCAAAGCTTAAAATCAAACTTTATAGCAGCTCATCCAATGGCAGGTACTGAAAATTTTGGACCAACTGCTGCGTTTTCTGATTTGTATAGGGGGAAAATTGTAGTTTTATGTGATACTGATAAAAATGACCCTTTTCATAAAAATAGAGCTATTTCAATTTTTGAAGCACTAAAGATGCAAATAGTCTATATGAATTCAAAAGAACATGATTTACATGCTGCTTATATATCCCATCTCCCGCATGCTTTGAGCTATGCATTGGCAAATAGTGTACTTAAGCAAGAAGAACCTAAAAGTATTTTAGCACTAGCTGCTGGAGGTTTTAGAGATATGAGCAGAATTGCCAAAAGTTCACCAAATATGTGGACAGATATATTTAGACAAAATAAAACTAACCTTTTGTACTCAATTGAAAGTTTCGAAAAAGAGCTTTCATATGCTAAAAGTTTGATTGAAAACGATGATTATGATAAATTAAGAGAGTGGATGCAAAGTGCTACAACTTTGCATAAAATTCTTTAACTTATCTTTTTTATATAGCTATTGATTTCATTCTCAGGAATTGCTTTACTAAAGAGGTATCCTTGCATAAGATTACATCCATGTTTTTTTAAAAATTCTGCTTGCTCTTTTGTTTCAACACCTTCTGCAACAACTTCAAGAGATAATTCTCTTGCAAGAGTTATAATTGTCGAAGCTATAACCATGTCATCTTTATCTCTGGGGATATCATCAATAAAAGATTTATCAATTTTTAGTTTTGAGATAGGGAGCTTTTTTAGCCTTCCTAAAGAAGAATAACCTGTTCCAAAATCATCAATTGCAGTATTTATTCCTATAGCCTTTAGATTTGTTAACACTTGTTCGACTTGTTCTATATTTTCCATCAAGAAACTTTCAGTTACTTCAAGTTCAAGTAGTTTTGGATTGATTTTACTCTCCTTGACAATGCTTTTTAGAGTTTGCTCAAGATGATTTTGAGTCAATTGTTTACTTGAAATATTGACTGCAATTTTTGCATCTAGTCCTGCATCTTGCATAAATCTTATCTGCTTACAAGCTCGCTGTAAAACCCATTTGCCAACTTTTGCCATAAAACCGCCTTCTTCTGCAAGTTTTATAAAGTTTTCGGGGGTTATGAGACCATATTTTGGATGCTCCCATCTTACAAGTGCTTCAAATGCATGAAGAGTATTATTTTTTGTGTCTATTATAGGTTGATAGTGAAGTTGAAGTTGATTGTTTGCAATTGCATTTCTAAGGTCATTTGAGAGTTCAAGTCTCTCTATTGAGTCTGCATTCATATCTTCTGTAAAATATCTGTAAACATTTTTACCACCATTTTTTGCAGAGTACATTGCGATATCTGCATTTTTTATGAGCAACTCAATACTATCTGCGTCATCTGGAAAGATAGCAATTCCTACACTAGCCCCAATATAACCAACTTCATCGTCTAATTGTATCGGCTGAGAGAGTGAGTCTATAATCTTTTGTGCAACGATAGAGGGGTAAGAGTTATCTTGAATGTCATCTAAAATAATTGTAAACTCATCCCCTCCAAGCCTACATACCGTATCTTCTGCTCTTAAAATAGATTTTAATCTTCTTGCTACTTCAATGAGGAGTAAATCTCCATAATCATGCCCTAGAGTGTCATTTATAGTTTTAAAGTTATCAAGATCTAAAAACATCAATGCAATTCTACTTTTATTCCTTTTCGCTTTTGAGATAGAAGTTTTTAGACTATTTTGAAAAAGGGCACGATTTGGTAGGTTTGTAAGTAGGTCATAATGAGCCATGATATTTAGTTTTGTTTCAGTCTTTTTCTGTTCACTGATATCAGAATATATTCCTCCGAAAAGTTGTTTCCCATTGTTGTTTATGAGAAATCTATGTGTTTGAAAGTAGCGTTTTAGACCACTTTTATCAACAAGTGTCTCTTCAGATGTTAAAGTTCCATAAGCCTTTAATTCATCATTGTTGATAATATTTTTTTGATGAGCAGAATCTAAAATATCTGCTACATTTTTACCCTCTAGTGTATCTACTCCAAAAAAATCATTAAGATATCTGTTTGAAAAGATAAAATTGCCATGTTCATCTTTGATAAATGCACCAGCGGGTATATTATCCATAAAAAGTTGAAACTGTTCTTGTGAATTTTTGAGGGCAATTTGTGCCTCTTTAAACTCTGTAATATCAGTTAAAAAACCTGTTATTCTGGATGCTTTATTATCACTTCCTGTTGAGACTTTTCCTCTTATTGAAACCCATTTTATCGTGTTGCCTATTTTGATTCTATGTTCTGATTTAAAGTTAGGTGTTAGAGCATTTATATGATCTTCTAAAGCTTTTGAGACCATTGGTTTGTCAGCTGGTAGGATTGTATTGAACCAGCTAGATATATTGTCTCTTATTGGTTTATTTGCGTATCCTATAATCTCCTTGAATCTACTTGAATAAAAAACTTCACCACTTTTTAAATCAAAATCCCAAAGCCCTTCATTTGAACCATTAGTCGCTAATTCATATCGCTCTTTAAAAGTGTTGATTGCCTTTTTTGCACTATTTTGTTCACCTATATCTACAATTATCCCAAGTTTTGCTTCACCATCTTCACCAATATCAGATATATAGGTAATTGATTCAATTTTTTGACCAATATCATTTGTTAATTCGAGCTCAAATTTACTCTGTTTTGTTTTATGCAGTTCTATGAGCTGTTTTAAAACCTTTTGACGGCTTGAACCTGCAAATGTATCAAATGCTCTATTTGTAATAAAAGCTGAACTTCTTTCATGTTTATAAAACATAGGTATTACAAAATCTTTGATTAATATTTCGATAGTTTCATTCTTTTCTCTGATATCTGCACCTGTTAGTCTTTTAAACATGTAATTTTCTCCAACTCTTATAGTATTGTTTACTCATATCGACTAATTTAAAAAAAAATAAAATAACAAGTATGCTTTTTGTAAAATAAGTACAGAATAAGGGGAAAATATATGAGCATACCAAACTTTACGCATTTACATTTACATACTGAATATTCACTTCTTGATGGTGCAAACAAAATCAAAGCATTGGCTAAAAAGGTCAAAGAACTTGGGATGAACTCCGTAGCTATGACTGACCATGGAAATATGTTTGGTGCAATCGATTTTTATGTTACGATGAAAAAAGAGGGCGTTAAACCAGTTATAGGAATGGAGGCTTATATCCATAACTTAGATGAACTAGGAGATAAGAGTACAAGGCAGAGATTTCATCTTTGTCTATATGCAAAAAATGAAATAGGCTACAAAAATCTGATGTATCTAAGCTCACAAAGCTATATAAATGGTTTTTATTACTATCCTAGAATAAATAAAAAACTTTTAAAAGAGAGAAGCCAAGGACTTATCTGCTCTTCTGCTTGTCTTCAAGGGGAGATTAACTGGCATCTGAATTTAAATAGCGAAAAAAACAGAAATAATGGAGCTGGAGGATATGAAAAGGCTAAAGAGATAGCTCTAGAGTATAAAGATATATTTGGGGATGATTTTTATATGGAGATGATGCGTCACGGGATTGCTGATCAACACTATATTGATGAGCAGGTTATAAAGCTCTCTTTAGAGACAGGTATCAAGATAATCGCAACAAATGATACTCACTATTTAGAGCAAAAAACTGCAGATGCCCATGAGGCATTTATGTGTATCGCTATGAATAAAGAGTTTGACGACCCTAAAAGACTTCGCCATAGTGTCCATGAATTTTATGTAAAAAGCCCCCAGCAGATGCAACAACTTTTTGCAGATATTCCAGAAGCTTTAACAAATACACAAGAGATTGTAGATAAGTGTAATTTAGAGATCAAATTAGGTGATCCAACACCTCCAAATTTTAAATTTGTTAAAGATTATGCGAAAGCTGATGGAGTTGATTATGATAATGATGCAGATTATTTTATCTATAAGTGTAAAGAGGGTTTAGAGAAGCGTTTAAAAATTGTTCCTACAGAGAAACATCAAGAGTATAAAGATAGGCTTGATTTTGAGATAAATATCATCAATAGTATGAAATTTCCAGGGTATATGCTTATTGTTTGGGATTTTATTCGAGATGCAAAAGAGAAAGGGATTCCAATTGGACCGGGGCGTGGGTCTGCAGCTGGGAGTTTAGTGGCATTTTCGCTAGAGATTACTGATATAGATCCTATGAAATATGATTTACTTTTTGAGCGTTTTCTAAATCCTGAACGGGTAAGTATGCCTGATATCGATATTGACTTTTGTCAAAAAAGGAGAGGGGAGTCTATTGATTATGTAGTTAATAAATATGGTAGAAATAATGTTGCACAAGTGATTACCTTTGGTAAACTTTTGGCAAAAGGGGTTATTCGTGATGTTGCAAGGGTTATGGCTATGCCATATGCACAAGCAGATGCGATGGCAAAACTTATCCCTGATGAATTAGGTATTGATTTGGCAGACTCTTACAAAAAAGAACCAAAGATAAAGGAGCTTATAGATTCAAACGCACAAGCAAAAAGAGTTTGGGATGTTGCAATTGCTCTTGAGGGGTTAAACAGAAACTCTGGGATGCATGCTGCTGGCGTTGTTATGAGCAATGAAGAGCTTTGGTATAAAACTCCTATCTATAAACCTTCTGGTGATGATCAGCCTTTTATAACTCAATACTCTTTAAAGTATCTTGAAGATGTTGATCTTATCAAGTTTGACTTTTTGGGACTTAAAACTTTAACAGTAATCGATGATGCTTTGAAGTTAATTGAAAAAAGATACGATAAAAAGATAAATTTTAATGAAATTGATTTTGATGACCCTAGTATTTATGAGCTTATCCAAACTGGTGCGACAATTGGACTGTTTCAGATAGAATCAGATGGGATGCAATCACTAAATGAAAGATTAAAACCTGGAAATTTTGAAGATATTATTGCGGTACTTGCCCTTTATCGACCTGGACCTATGGAGTCTGGGATGCTTGATGATTTTATCGAGAGAAAACATGGGCGGCAAACTATTGTCTATGATTTTCCTGAGCTTGAACCGATACTAAAACCAACATATGGTGTTATCGTTTATCAAGAACAAGTTATGCAAATTGTGCAGACCATTGGGGGATTTAGCCTTGGCGGGGCTGATGTTGTCAGGCGTGCGATGGGTAAAAAAATCAAAGAGGAGATGGATAGGTTAAAAGGTGAATTTGCCCAAGGAGCTTCTAAAAAAGGTTTTAATAAAGCCAAAGCGGAAGAGCTTTTTGATTTGATTGTGAAGTTTGCAGGGTATGGTTTTAACAAATCTCACTCAGCAGCTTATGCTATGATAACTTTTGAAACATCATACTTAAAGACTTATTATCCTGCTGAATTTATGTCAGCACTTTTAACTTCAGAAGCCCAAAATATAGATAAAGTTGCTAAATATGTAGATGAAGTAAAAAGACTTGGGATTGAGCTACTTCCTCCTTGTATAATAAAAAGTAGAATTGAATTTAGCCCTTCACATGACGATGAACACGATATCATACTTTTTGGTTTTGGTGCGATAAAAGGTGTTGGAAGTAAAGCAATTGAGAGTATTATTGAAGCGAGGGATGAAAAACCATTTGAGGATTTGAGTGATTTTATCTCAAGAGTTGATACTTCTAAAGTTAATAAAAGAGTTATTGAAGCGTTGATAAAATCAGGAGCAATGGATAGTTTTGGTTATTCAAGACGGGCTATGATAGATCAGATAGAAAAAATTGTTGAAGCAGGTGCAGAAGCTGCAAGAGCTCAGAAGATGGCGGTAGGTTCGCTTTTTGGGGAAGATGAAGAACTTACAAAAGCTTCAATTATTATAGATAGTCTTCCTGAATATGAGGGCAAAAACATCTTGGAACTTGAAAAAGAGATACTTGGATTTTATGTATCAGGGCATCCTTTAGATGAGTTTAGAGATGAGATTGGAAAGATTGATTATACACTCTCAAGTGAAATTGACACTTTAGCAGATGGTTCTAAAACTCTTTTTATTGGAAAGATAGAGAATATAACTACAAAAATTAGTAAAAAAGGAAATAAATTTGGGATAATTCAGTTAATGGATTTTCACGGAGATATTGAGTTTATGGTTTTTGAAAAAACTTTGGTGCAGATTGCTATGATGGATCAAAACCAGCCAATAGCTTTTAAAGTTCAAATTACAAAAGATGACAGAGGTATCAATAAACGAGTTCTTAAAGTATCTGATTTAATTGGTGCAAAAAAAGAGAAAATTGATGTAAAAAAAGAGGTTTTCACAGAAGTTGTTTCCCCAATATTTGTAAAAGTAGAGATTGACTCAGATACAAAAATATTGCAAGAACTCTATCAACTCGTTAAAGAGTTTCCAGGTAATAGACCTCTGAAATTAATTCTTTCATCTAAGCTTCAAGATGTAGTTATAGAGTCAAATATCTGTGTAAATGAGATGATTGTAGAAAAATTAGAAGGCATTTCAGCCATTAAAGTTGCCGCCTAAAAAACTCTTTTGTCTCTTCATCTATACGATGAGGTTTTAAGTCAGGGCATAAAAATACAAGAGTGACATTCATAGAAAATATAAGTTCCTCATCTCTATGGATGTCGTGGTGAAGGAGTAAGCTTGTATGTTTTATCTTTATGACTTTTGTACTTACATTTAAAATATCTCCTAAAAAGGCTGGTTTAACAAAGTTTGCATCTATCTTCTTGATAGCAAAATGACAACCGTTTATCATCGGTGATTTTCCCTCTTTAAAAAATAGTTCACTCCTTGTCATCTCACAAAAGTCTAAGTAGTTAGAGTGATAAACTATGCCACCAGAATCTGTATCTTTGTAGTAAATTCTTATTTTCACATAAATCCTTTTTTCTATTTTACTACCCTATCTTGAAAGTAAAATCAAACATGTTAAAATCGAAAAAATTCGATAGATTTTAAGTCTATTAGAGGAGATTAATTTTTGAATAAACTCATCAAAGCAGTTTGGACTAATTCTATATCTAGAGCTTTTGGAAAATTTGCCTCTTGTAAGTTTCCATCATTTATACAATATGTTATTAATTGGAGCTATGTCAAAGCAATGAAAGTAGATTTGTCAAACTTCTATCCTTTAAATCATTATACTACTCTTAATGAGCTTTTTACAAGAGAGTTGGTATTTGAAAGACAGATGCCAACTGACCTCTCTGTGATTGTTTCTCCTTCTGACTCTTTGGTCTCTGCACTTGGAGATTTTAAAGAGAGTACGGCTTTTCAAATAAAAGGTTTTTCCTACTCTATTAAAGAGCTTTTGACTGAAAATATATCAGATGATAAGATGCAAAGAGTAGAAGAGGGGAGTTTTATAAATTTTTATCTCTCTCCTAGAGATTATCATAGATACCATGCACCAATGGATATGAAAATTACCAAAGTTGTACATGTGCCAGGACTTTTGTACCCTGTAAATCTTAAATACTTAAATAAAATAGATTCACTATTTGTCAAAAATGAACGGGTTGTTTTAGAGTGTTATGATAATAGTGGAAGAATTTTCTTTATGGTTCTTGTTGGTGCTTTAAATGTAGGAAAGATGACTCTTTCGTTTGAACCATCTATCGAAACAAACAAAGATGCAAGCAGACTCAATGTTTTTGAATATACAAATATCTCACTTAAAAAAGGTGATGAACTTGGTATGTTCAAAATGGGCTCAACGGTAGTTATGATTTTTGAAAAAGATTTTGTAAATCTTGAGAGTGAAGTAGGTAAAAAAGTTCGTTTTGGGGATGTAGTAGCGACTAAACGGTAGAGACCGTTTAGTTTTTTGTTTTAGATTTTGCCTTTTTTTCAGCTCTTTTTGTAGAATCACCTGCTTTTTTCTTAGCATTTTTTGTTGAAGTGGTAGCTTTCTTCTTTGCTTTTGTTGTTTTATCTTTAGTAGATTTTGTTTTTGTTGAAGATGTTTTTTTAACTGCTTTTTTAGGGGTTTTATTTTTTATCCCTTTTTTCGCATTGTTGGCTAACTCTTTCCCTATACCTGGTACTTTTTCTAAATCAGATGCAGATTTTATCTTATTTGATTTTCTATATTTGATGATTGCTGATGCTTTTTTTTCACCAATTCCTTTGATAGTCATAAGTTGTTCTTTGGATGCAGTTTGGAAATTCATCGCAACAAGCGAAACAGCAGTAAACATAAGTGCTAAAAATAGTTTTTTTAACATTTTCTCTCCTTAAATCTAATTTTAATATTTAAGATTATAACATGCTTTGTGTGAAATTATTGTGGATGGTATACTCATTTTGAAATATCTTTCCTATTTTCTAATGCTAAATTGTTCAATCCATGTTTATTTAAAAGATCTAATAACTTAACAACTCTCTCATAAGTAACATCTTTATCGATTCTTACATTTATAGCTTTTTGTTTATCTGTAACATTTGCAAATGAGATATCAAGCTCTCCAAAGGTAACTTTTTTTCCTTTTAGTGCCACTTCATTTTTACCAAGCTCTATGTTGATATCTTCTTTTTTTATCTGTTGTGCTTCGCTTTTGACATCAGGCAGGGTTAAAAGAAGTGCTAATTCCTCTTTTTTAAAAGTTGAACTAACCATAAAAAAGATTAAAATTAAAAAGACTACATCTATGATAGGTGTTAAGTCAGGAGTTAAAGGTTCTCGTCTTTTCATGACTTGCTTTCATAGATTTTTAAACTTACTTCTTTGTTTAGATTTGCTTCCAAATGGTCTAACATGCTTATGAGATAGTTGTATCCAATATAGTGAGGAATTGCTACAATTAAGCCTCCAACAGTTGTGATAAGTGCTAGTGAAATTCCACCTGCAAAAATAGTTGGGTCATCAAGTCCCTGTTTTGATATAGCTTCAAATGCCATTAAAACTCCTATGACAGTACCCAAAAGCCCTAGAAGTGGAGCGATAGAAGCTATGATTTTAACAGTGCTTAAGCCTCTTTCATAGTGTAAAACTTTTTGTGTGACTGTATCTTTTGCAATATTTATCATTGATTCTTTTTCATCAACCTTTAAATCAAAAAATATCTTTGATACTAGGTCTTCTCTTTTTACAAATAGAAATTGTAAAAACTTAAAAGTCATAATTGTAAAGCCTAAAATATTTAAAGCTAAGAGTATATACATGATAACTCCACCTTGTTCTATATAATTCATAATATCCATTTTTTTATCCTTTTAATTTAAATTCTATAGGTATAGTGATGTATAAAACCCTATCAATAAGTTCAGTTGGCATAGGTTTTAGTTTTATCAATTTTAGAGTCTGTTTTGCACCGTTACTAAGTAGCTTTCTTGGTTTATTTATGACTCTTATATTTGAGACTGTTCCATCTCTACTTACCATAAACTTAACTAAAACTTTATCTTCTAAACGAAGTCGTTTTGCCATTTTTGGGTAGAGTAGGTTTTTTCGTATCTCTTCCCTTATGTGAGTTGTGTACTTATCTCTTATAGAAGTTGTGTCAATTTCCTCTTTAGGTGCTACAGTTTGTACTATCTCTCTCTTTAAAACCTTTGGAAAAGGTTTTTGAACTATTTTTGGTGGTTTTTTTATTTTTGGTTTTTTTGTTATTTTTTTCACAACCTTTTTAGGTTTAGATTTAGGCTTTGGTTTTACTATTGGTTTAGGTTTTTTTGGTGGGAGTATGACAGGTTTTGGTGGAGGTGGTGGAGCTGGTTTTTTTACGATAACAGAACTTAGGGTGATTTTATGTACCTTTTTTTCTGGTTTGCTCACCACAACAGGAGATTTTATATAAGAGTTTAATATAAAAACATGAGCTAAGCAAACAACAGCAAAAACCCCTAAAAAACCAAATTTGTTCAAATGCTCTGCCTAAAATCTGTAATTAATATGAAATGCTGGTAAAAATCCCATTTGATGATATTCTCCATCTTTCTCATAATTGTCATTATATTCAATCCCTGCTACATTTTTTCTCAAAAGTGAAGTTATATTCATAAGTTCTATTGAAAACTCTAAACTTTTATTATCAGCATATTTTATCTTTTTACCTATCTGAATATCTAAATCAATTACACTTTTAAGCCTTGCACTATAAGGTTCTCCATATATCGGTCTTTTATAATTTTTGCCCTCATACTCGTAATCCTCAGTTGCAACTATAGGAGTATATGGTGCTCCGCTGTTATACTTAAAAAGCCCAGAAACTCTCCAGCCATTGTCAAATATATAATTTGTATTTAGTTGTAGAGTATGAGGTATATCGCCTTCAAAGCGATATTGTTTAGTGTTGTTTGTATTTAGTTGTCTCTTAGCTTTAACAAATGTATATGCTGTGATGATATCAAAGTTTTGAATTTGTTTTCTATAGGTGATGTCAATTCCGTATGACTCTCCCTCTCCTACTGCTTTATAGTTTAAAGTATCATCGCTTATTGCTAAGTTTTCAAACTTTTTAAAGTAAGGTTCAATTATAAGTGAAGAGTTATCAGAAAACTTTTTTTGCATACTAAATGTATAGTGCTCTGCAAATTCACTTGTATCAATTTTTTCATTACCAAACCCTTCAATTACAAAAAGACCTTCAGGAAATTGAGAGTATTTTCCAACTGCAAAAGAGAGAGTCAAGTTATCATTTATATCTCTCACATATGCGATTCTTGGATCTATCCCTGTTCCAAAATTTTGAAAATTTATTTTCCATGCTCTTAAACCATAACGAAAATGATTCTTTGGAGTTATGCTCCAAATATCTTGAGCAAAAACGGTATAGCTATTTGCATCTATAGTTTTGTTTAGTGTTACAACTTCTCTATCAACAACAAGAGGGTCAAAATCATTAAAATCTGGACTGACAATATGAAGATTTAGAGGTGTTTTATCTTTCATTATTTCAAATCCAACCATTGGTTTATGGTTTTGGATTTCAAAAACACTCTCATGATAGAGTCCAAGTTCGGTTCTATTTACTTTTACAAAATAGTCTGCATCAAAAAGATTTAAATTTTGATTTGTTTCCAAACGATAAAGAAGAGTATTTGAAGTAACATTTTCACCTGCATAGATCCATCTAGCACCTATTGTATTAGAGTCAATTTTTGTATTTATTTTACCAACTGCTTTTGGGTCTTTATCTTTTTGCATCGTATCATTTAGTTTCATCTCATCTTTTGCCATAAAAGCTTCAAGAGAGAGTGCATGATTGCCGATGTTTGCAACATAAATTAGTTGTGCATCGTAAAATTGTGGAAAAAGTGTAAAAGTTGTCTTTTTGCTCTCGTCATCTTTATCTTTATCAAGTTCATCCATAACTTTTGTAGCTATTAAATCAAAATAACTTCTTCTTGCTCCGATAAAAAGATTACTGTTTTCATTGACCTTAAAATCATAGGCAAAATCTGCATCATACATGCCTAGATGCACACGACCGCTATTGCTTCCGCTTGGATATTTGGGAGTGATATCTACAACTGCTCCCATCGCACTATAACTAACATCAAAACCACCAAGGTATGCGTCCATCTGTCCCATCATCTCAGGTGCGATAACAGAGTGTAAACCACCTAAATGAAAAAGATATCCAAGAGGCAGATGATTGATTGTAAATTCTGTCTCTCTTGGTTTTGAACCGTGGATATAAAGTTCACTGCTATCGTCATTGTTAGTACTTACAATTCCTGCATATGATTTAAGAGCTTTTATAGGGTCACCATTTGTTCCTGGTATTTGTAAGGCTTGTTCGGTAGTTATCTGCTTTTGCATTGGAGCAGATTTCATAAAACCCTCTTTTTCTATGATGACTCCTAAGTTATCTTCTGTGGATGCATTGACTTTAATAGACTCTAATTCTACAGTTTGTGCCAAAATAGATATTGGTAGTATAAGTAGAAGTGAAGATTTTTTCATGCGTATCCTTTTGTTATGTATAAAATGAATAATAACATAAAAAAATGAGAAGAAAATGAGGAGCTCTACAAAGGAAAAACCTTTGTAGAGTTTATATTAGCAAGAGTAAGTAGAACTAAACTCAAATGCTGTTGGTCTTGACTCATCTGGCCAAACTTGTCTCTCAAATTGGTAGTTTTGGTAAGTGTCGATAAATTCGTCTGTCATAACACCTCCTAAGAAACCATTATCTGCGATTAATCCCTCTAGTGCTTCTCTAAGTGTATGAGGCATTTGTGGGATATTTTTTTCTCTAATTTCATCAAGTGTTAATTCAAATAGATCTATATCCATAGGACCTACTGGTATATCTTTGTTTTTGATACCATCAATTCCAGCAAGAAGTAGAACTGAAAATGCAAGATAAGGACAACAAGTAGAGTCTGGAAATCTAGTCTCAATTCTTGTAGCCATCTCTCCAGCTCCATAAGGGATACGACAAGCTGCTGACCTATTTTGACTTGAATATGTCAAGATGCTTGGTGCTTCAAATCCAGGAATAAGTCTTTTATAAGAGTTTGTTGATGGATTTGTAAATGATGCAACCGCTTTTGCGTGCTTGAATATTCCGCCTAGATAGTGGATAGCTGTTTGGCTTAGGTTTGCATATTCGCCTTGTTTGTAAAATGTATTTTTACCATCTTTCCAGATAGATTGATGTACATGCATACCGTTACCATTGTCTCCATAAAGAGGTTTTGGCATAAAAGTTGCAGTTTTACCATTTAGGTGTGCTATCATTTTTACTACATATTTGTACTTTTGTACATTATCAGCAGCTTCTACAAGTGTCTCAAATTTTATACCGATTTCACCTTGAGCTTGTGCAACTTCGTGGTGTCCTAACATAACGGTAAGTCCTACCTCTTCTAAAACTTGCATCATTTCAGCTCTTAAATCAACCATAGAGTCAATTGGCATTACTGGGAAATAACCACCTTTTGTTCTAGGACGATGACCAGTGTTTATATAATCACTATCGTGTCTGTTATCGTTCCATTCGCCTTCTTCACTCTCTACTCTATATCCAGATTGATTAACGCCTGTCCAGATTTGAACATCATCAAATATAAAAAACTCATTTTCAGGACCAAAGAAAACTTCATCACCGATACCAGTTTCAGCCATATATGCTAATGTTTTTTTAGCGATACTTCTTGGACATTTTTCATAAAGCTCATTTTTGTAAATATCATAAACATCACAAATAACAATAATTGTAGGATCAGCAGTGAATGGATCCATAAATGCAGTTTTTATTTCTGGTTTCAAAAGCATATCAGACTTGTTGATAGGTTGCCACGCTTCGATTGATGAACCATCAAATGGTAAACCAGCTTCTAGCATATCAGCTTCAACTGCACTCATTCTGTAGCTTATATGATGCCAAGCACCTTTGATATCTGTAAACCTAAAATCTACAAATTCTACTTCATTTGATTCACAAAATTTATAGAACTCTTCTACATTACTAACGAATTTTCCCATTTTTTATCCTTGAAATTTTTTAAGTAAAGGATATTGTATCTAAAGTTTTAGAAAACTTAAATATAGGCACTGATTAAAATTTAATCAATTGACGGTCTCTACCTTTGAAAACAGCACACTTGTTATATCCTGTCTCTCTAGCAAGTGTTAAAAGTTTATCAGAATACAGACCAACTTGAGAAGGTTTGTGAGAATCACTTGAAAAGGTTATAGGGATTTGAAGTTCAAACATAGACTCTATTAGTGATTTGCTTGGATATGCTTCTTTTGTCTCTTTTCTGTAGCCTGACATATTTAACTCAACTGTCATATTTGCTTTTTTGATAGCCTTTAATGCCCCTTGGGCAATAATCCTTACATCTTTTTTTGGTAAAAAGTTAAATATCTTGATAAGGTCTAAATGCCCCACGATATCAAAAAGCCCACTTTTTGCCAACTCTTCTATGGAGTCAAAATACTCTTGCCAAATTTTATCAATATCTTTGTTTTTATAATTGCCTATAAATTCTGGATTATCAAAGCCCCATTTGCCGATAAAATGAACTGAACCTATAAAGTAGTCAACTTTAGCATCTAAAACTCTTTTATCTATATAGCCTTTGAGATAGTCAACTTCATAAGCTAGTAAAATCTCAATATCATCTTTGTAAATATCTTTTATTTCTCTTACAGATGCTTCATACTCTCGCATCTGAGAAAATTGCATACGATATTTTTGGTCAAAATCCATAGGTGCGTGGTCACTAAAACCAAAATATTTTGTTTGGTTTTCTATAGCTTTTTCTACATAATCTTTCATTGAACCCTCTGCATGTTTACATAGAGTGGTGTGGTTGTGTAAATCTACAATCATAAAAACCCTTATCTTTTTTTGATTTTTGTCGATATGCAAGTATATACAAAATATTCTTGAGATGGAGAAAGTAGATATGACACAAGAGGAACTAGATGCATTGATGGCAGGTGGGCTTGATGAAGATGTTGCATTGGAAGAAGAGATTTTGGAAGAGGAGGTACAAAAAGATGATGAAAAGTCTAAGATTGATGAATCTTCGTATAGAGCAGATGCAGATAGCTCTTGGCCTCCACCCCCTCCAACAGATGAGCATAAAGTAGTTGATCAACTTGATAATGTTACAAGAGATTCTGAAGAGAAGGCAACTGAAATATTTGATAAACTAGAAGAGATAAGTGGTTTTTCTGGAGATATTGAAGATGTTACAAATGAACTTAGAGATACACTTGTTAGAAATATAGAGTTATTTGAAAACTTATCTCAAAAGTTTCCAAATATTGAGAGTTTTCAATCAATGCTAGAAGAGAACCAAAAAGCTTTAACAATTTCTACCGAAATCACAGAAAAATCTCAAGGTGCAAGTGATGAGATAATGATGATTATGGATATCATGCAGTATCAAGATATTCATAGACAAAAGATAGAAAGAGTTATAAATGTCATGAGGGCATTATCAAAATATATGAATTCACTTTTTGATTCTGATGTAGAAGATAAAAACAGAGCACCAACAGCAGTTCATATCGACGGTGATACAGCTGATACAGTGGACGAAGATGAGATAGAAGCACTCTTGGAGAGTTTTGGTAAAAAGTAGATAAATGAGTAATCAAACATTATGCACATTTGTTATGGATTGGAATGGTGGTACTTATGTTTCAAACTTTTTACCCTCATAGCCAATGGTAAACAAAGCTGTATCTGCACCATGGTGCTTGTGCTTTTTCTAACTCACAAACTTATCAACTCCTGCAATATCTAAAATTTTGAAAAGGTAAAGTGGGTTTTAAATAAGTGTTTGACTCAATTATTGTTTGACCCTATTATTATATCGGCTATATTAGCGTTAGTGGTGGGTAAATTTTTTAGCGACAAAAAAATGCTAAAAGTATTAAAAAAATATAGTTTTCAATAGCAAAGGTTAATAAAAATTTTATTTTTAAATACGGTTTAGTATGGATATAGGCTAAAAAATAGAAAATTTTCACTTTCCACCACTAACGCTAATATAGCCTATTATATCGCAGTAGATGTCTAGATTCATGTTTGCTCCTTAAATAAAGTTGCCTTTCTATTTTCATAATCCATTCTCATTACATCTAAAATATTTTCTCCATTTGGCATTATTCCACCACCCACCATACTATATACAGTTCCATTACTTACTGAAATGGTAGTATTTCCATTCATTTTTCTCAGGCTTTTTCTCGCTTCTGGCGATAAAAATGCACTCAGTACACCCACAATCTGAAAATCACTTATAAGATATGACCAGTTACGATGCAATATTTCTACTATTTCAGTATTATCCCAAGGTAAAACTTTAGCATCTGATTGATGATTATATATTCCTATTACATAAAAACTATCTTCATTTATAAATGCTATAAGTACATATTTTGTTCTCTCAGTAAAACCATCTTTTTCTATTTTAAGCCCCAAATGAAAATGATATATACCCCAACTATATAACATATAGTCACTTTTTAAATTTTTTACACCTCTACTAAGATAAGGTTTTAAATCTCCACCTTTTTCAACTACTTGTTTAAAAGTTTCCCAACCATCTACAAGATTAGGTGAACATTGAAAACTATCTGATAAATAGACTTTTCTCTTTTTTGCTTTGGGTATAAGTCTGTTTTGTTTTAACTCTTTTATATTGTCAATCTGTAACATATTTTTTCCTCTTTTTAAATATTGACAAATATTATGACATAAAAATAAAGTACGGTTTTTTGAAGTAATTTTATATATTTTCTATCTTTTGTACTTCCGATTTTATTACTTCAGCATATGCGATTAAATAACGAATAAACATACTTAACACATCAATTTTCATATTAAAAACATTACTTTTATGATTTATACTTCTGTCTAATAACATAATATGATTTGCATATTCATTTATCCCAAAAAATTGTTTTATAAAATCCTTATAACTATTATTAGGGTTACCATTGTTATATAATCCAGCTTTTTCTAGTAGCTTTTGAGTAAATTTAACATCATTTTTTATAATACCATTCTCATGAACAATTATATGTCTAAAATTTTCACAAATAATGAGTGATAACTTTAAATTTACATTCAGTTTATTATTAGATTCAAGTTGTTCAATTTTTGGAAACTTTTTTCTAAGATGGTTTAAAATTGATTTTGGTCTATCTTTTTTTTTGCGAGATTGTTCTAAAAACCAAGTATAATCTTTATTATCTATCTCAGACGGGTATATATTTCCATAATCACTCATCATCCATAAATTTTTGTCTTTATATCCTAAATAAGCAAAAATATCTTCTATAAAATCTTCAAATGCCTCATAGGCATCTACAAGTAACCATTGATATTGTTTATTTTTCCGATTAACAGTCAATTTTTGCATCTCTTTTATTGTTAAGTTTTTATTACCATAAAACTTAACTTTTCCATCTAATGCTGAATAAAAAATAAAATTATGACCCTCATAAAACTCATCCTGTTCTTCCTTGGAAAGCTTTTTTATCTCTTTTGAATTTTTTATCAATTCAGACAGCTCTTTGTTTGAACTATCCTCAACAACTCTTTTAAACAATTCTATTTCTAGCATCTTAGAAGTGAAATTATCAAAGATTTTATCTAATGTCATACTTTACCCTCAACTACAGCCACTTCCTCCTCACTCAACCCATACAACTCATAAACCATCTCATCTATCTCTTTGTTAGTCTTATCAATCTCAGCCCTTATCTCTAAAAGCTCTTTTTGATAGCTTTCAAAATACTCTTCCCACTCGTCTTGTTGCATGAGAGTTAATATAACCTTTTTCTTTTTTAGCTCTTTTAGGAAAGTTTTGAAATCTAAATTGTAAAATGCTTCTAATTTTTTGGATAGCTTGGCTATATCGAAATTGCCTTCTAATCGTTTGAGGAATTTTTGTTTTTTGTTTTGGAAAGTTTGATTTAAATCCATTATAAGATCTGTTTTCTCGATAAAGATTTTTTCGTTTTCATCTGAAACTGGGGATATCGGTAATCTTTCAACATAAATTTTTTTCCATCTATTTGTTCCAACTCCTGATTCATTACAAATTAAATCAAAATACCAAAACACAGCTTTTGAATTTAGTAATGCTAACAAATAATTTAGTTTATTACCAACAATAAAAAAAACTGTCATTTCTAACAAATATTTCGATTTATCTAAAACAAACTTTGGATTATCAGTTAATTCTAACCACATAATTTTATCTTTTTGAAAATCATCTAAATAAGCACAATTTCTTAAGTTATAAATTGTTTTACCTTTATCACTACGGCTTTTTAATTTATCAATATATTTATCAAAGTAAATTTTTAAAGTTGGATATTCTGCTATATCAATAGAAGGATTATTATGTATATTTATCAACCATTTATCAGCAAATTCATATCCATATCTTTTTATATCTCGTCCTCGTAAAAGTGGTTTTATAATTTCTGCATTTTTTTCATCTTGCTTTATTAATTCTTCTTTTTTATCACCATCTATGATATACGCTTCATTGAAACCCGTTTTAATTCCTGATTTGATATCAATATCCCATTGTTTTAGGAGCACACCAACTTTCTCCATCTTTTGCATCAAAAGTATCTTTTTAGGGTTTAACAATGTAAAGCTAGATAAATTTAAATCAGTTTGCTTCATTTCATATGCTTCTACTAAATCAGCATTAATAACTTGAAAATAATTATCTTTATTTGGTTTACTTTTTTGAAAAATAGTTACTGTACTCTCAACAGTAGCATCATCAAAAACTTGTTTACCTTTAAAGTCAATTATCTGTTTTATAGTGGTATTATTTAAAATATATTCTCTCAAATTTTCAGCATAAGTTGCATTGAAAAACTTATTTGAGCATATATACCCATTCATTCCATCATTTTTCAAAAGCTTAGTGGCAAGTTCAAAAAAGTAAACAAACAAATCAGCAGTTCCTGCATATACTTGGTATTTTTTTAATGCTGGTTTTATCTCTGTAATATACTCATGCCTCACATAAGGCGGATTCCCAATAACAACATCAAACCCACCATTCTCAAAAACCTCTTTAAACTCCTCTTCCCAAACAAAAGCATCATCAGCTACACTTTTATCATCTATCAAAGAGTTCCCAACTTTAACTTTTCCGCTTAAGATATTTAGCTTTCTCCCATGCTCCACAGTTCTCAGCCACAAACTAAGCTTGGCTATCTCCACCGCTTCGGAGTTTATATCTACACCATAAAGATTATTTTCAAGGATGCCTTTTTTGACATCATAAAGCCCTAGTACATTTCCTCCCATGAGAGTTTTTATGCCCTCATCTATAAAATCATGTTCTTGCAATAGGTAATTTAATGCTTGGTTTAAAAATGCACCACTTCCACAAGCTGGATCTAGGATTTTGAGATTTAGCAAAAACTCTCTGTAAGATTCAAGTTTGAGTAAAAGTTCTTTTTCACGCTGGTTAAGCCTTTTAGTTTTTGGGATGCTTATCTCTATATTGTCAATTTTTAGCTCTACTTTTTTTTCATGACATAGCTTACCTAGTGTATTGTCAACTATGTATTTTGTGATGTACTCTGGGGTGTAAAACACTCCATCTTTTTTTCGTTTACTTTTTGTTTTGTCAAAGCTTTGGTTTTCTATGTTGGCTTTCATCTCTTCGATATCTGAGAGTGAGTTTTCAAAGATATGTCCAAGTATGTTGACATCTATATCGGTGTTAAAGTCATATCCACTTATCTCTAGTGGACGAGCATTGATGATTTCATCGTCTATTATCAACTCTTCTAGTATCTCATCTTTGGCAAATAGTCCGCCATTGTATTCAGGGATATTTAGTTTAGCATTTCCCTCATTGATAGCTTTAAAGTATATCTTGTAAAAATGATAAAGCGACCTATCTTCGATATCATCTTTGTATCTATCGATGATTGCTTTGATGGTATTTAGTGGCAATATCCCACGATCTTCAGCGAAAAATACAAATACCAAACGATCCAAAATTGTTTGTGTTTTTAACAGTAGAGTTAGTTTGTTTATATGAGGGTTGTTTTTTACTATATTTTCAAAAAGTTTAGCTCTTAAACTGGAGTATTTTTTATAAAGTTCATTTGATATATTTTGCTCTTGAAGTTTTGATTGTTCTTTTAGTTTTAGTGGAACT
>JAMONX010000026.1 GCA_027066435.1 Campylobacterales bacterium | reverse complement strand
GATCTTTTGAAGTATCGACTATATTTATCCGTCCTGTAACTCTAAGTTTTTGTTCATTTATATCCATCTTGTCATTTAACTCCATACCTTGAGGTAAAGAGAGTGAATAGAGAAGTAGGTACTGAGCGATTAAGTTTTGACTATCTGGGATTTCATCTTTACCATCAAGTACCTTGTTAAATCTTTTTACAACATCAACAAGAGAGCTCAGATGCCTAACATCTGGAAATTTTGCTTGATACTCTTCATAAAACTTCTCAACAGTTTTCATAAACTCTGGATCTTTTATTCCATCTTTTTTACCACTATCTATAACTATTTCATAAGCCATTGGACCTGTTAAATTTTGGGCTAAAAACTCTGTTGATTTTCGTATCTCTACACTCTCATCAAAATATCTAATTGTGTTACTATCTACTTTTACTTTAAAAAGACCAACTGCTAAAACTGCAAATATAAGAGTAGTTATTAAAACTATCTTTTTATCATTTTGCACAATAAACTCACCATATCCAAAACTCTTTTTACTAACTGTTTTTTCAACCTCTTTGGCTTTTATATCCTTTTTTAAAAGAAGAAGTACCGCTGGCATCCAAAACAGAGATATAAAAAATGCCAAAACAGCACCACTAGCTGTTGCAACCCCAAGTGTAAATACAGGAATAACTTTTGAAATTGTAAGAGTTGCAAATCCTATAGCAGTTGTTAAAGATGTGAGAAAAACAGGAAGCATATTTTTTTGTACACTATGAAGCACTGCATCCTTATTGCTTTGCCCTTCCCTCTTATACATAATCCAGATGATATATATATGAACCGCATCGGCAATCCCAATAGCTACGATAAACACAGGTAAATTTGCTGTAAAATTATTTAATTTGAATCCTAACATCACTTGAACAGCAAGAACTATCATAAAAGTAAAAATAACAACACCAATAGGTATCAACGAACCACTAACACGGCGAAAAAGTAAAAATAGCAAAATCATAGACGCGATTATTACTAAAGGTGTAAATGTCGTTGCATCACTAGTACCAATCTCAACAAAAGATTTATTTAAAGCCGGTCCTCCATTTATCCAATATTTGTAACCTGTTTTTTCTATCTCTGGAGCTAAGATTTTCTCTACCATATCCATAATTTCTAAGCTTTTATCACTCTTATCATTTACTTTTGGAGTAAGACGAGCAGCTATCATAGTAGTTGTACCATCTCGTGAAATAAACCCATCTACGATAAGAGAGTCATTGACGGCTATCTCTTTTCTATTTGCTAAATATGTATCACTTGCATTTTCTATATCTTGGATAAAATCTTCTACTATTACATCATCTGGGTCTTCATTACTTGCATGGACATATTGATAATTTGTTATAGAATCAACTCTTGCTACATATTTCATTCTCCAAAGTTCTTGGGTAATATTTTCGATACTTTTAAGTGCTTTTTTAGTAAATATCCCTTTCTCATCTTTAAATGTGATAATCACTGCATCATCATTGCCAAAAGTTTTTCTAAAGTTATCATAATCAGTAAGTATCTTAGAGTCCTCTCCAAACCAAATCCGATAACTTCCATCCATCTCCAGATGCTTTAGATTTGAAGCAAGAGCTAACACCAACAAAGGTATACCGATGACAATAAGCCACTTAAATTTATCCAAAAAATCTATATATTTTTTCATCTGTTTCCTTTAAAAGTAATAACCAAATTCTAATTTTAAACTCTGTAATTTTTCAAAAACAGAATCACTCTTTGGACTTAAATGCTGATAAGAGAGTGCTAACTTATACTTATCAAATAATCTTGTATCATACTTAATGAAAAATATCTTCTCTTTATTGTCCAAATCTATATCTAAACCACCTAAAATCTCTGATGAAGATAGGTCATTCATAGAGAGTCTAAACCCAAGCATCAAATCATTTACAAATAGATTTTTAGTTTTTGTATCACTCTCATATCTATAATACTCAACTAACAACCCCAAATCTTTTTTATCCAAAAGTGAGTAAAGAGTATGTTCAAGCCCTACCCCAATCTGACCATAATCAGAGACCTTTTTATCATCACTAAGTGCATAACTAAGCTCCGTTTTATAGATAGTATCGCCCAAAACAAGCGTTGCAAAGCCTATAAATTTATTGACTATATAAGCATTTTGTCTAAGGAAACCATTTTCAACACTTAGATATCTATTTTCATCAAAACCATTTAGATATATCAGTGAATAATCTATTTGTACTTCATCCCCAGAGCCACTATATTTTAAAAAAATAGAGGGTCGTTTTTTTGATTTTAAGTTATCGTTATATGGAAGAGGTAAAAAATTATATATAGATTTTGCATCCTGCATCTTTTGATCCTCTTCGTGAAGTTTTGCGATGAGTGAAACTTCTGAGTTTTCAAGATAGTAAGTATAAGCCACATTCCAAGAACCAAGTTTACTATCATAATCAAATGGATCATCTAAAAAATCTTTTGTATTAAAAACATCAGCAAAGTTATAAAACTCCAAAGCACCCCAAAAGAGAGTATTTCGTCCTATCAAGATATCAGAATTTTCAAAGTTATATCTATAGTAAAAATCATTAAAATCCACATAACGACGATTGTCATCATTCGCATCCCATACCCCTTTTAATTTTGCGACTACTTCACTCTCTCCACTCTCATATCTAAGCTCTGTCTCTAAAAAAAGAGCTTTAGAGTTGTCTCTTTTTGCATCTAAATCATGGTGAAAATACCCAGTTTCAAAACCAAAATTTCCTTTATATTCAAACTCTCCTGACATCAGGATGAGAGGAAAAAGAGCAATAAATGCTAATTTTTTCACTTTTTAAGTTCTCGTTTATTAAAATCTTTGTCACTTAGTCCTACTTTTATCTTATCCTCTTTCCAAATCAAAATCGTAGCTTTATCATTTTGATGATTTTTCATCTCAATCTTTCCTACCCGCCAAACACCATCTTTTCTTTTATAATCAGAAAATGTAGCAGTTTTTAAAAGCTCTTCTTTTCTATCATAATATTCAACCTTTTGTATCAAAAAATCTTTTGTATCAACCCAGCTTATCTGTTTTGTATAGCCCGAGTTTTTATCTTTGGGAACTCTCTCACCCTTATAGCACTCAATACCATCTAACATAACAGTTTGTGGCTCTCCTGTATAAGTATATTTTTGATAGTTTTGATTTCCTATATCTTCATAAGAGAATTCACTCCCCATAAAAGAGCCAGATTTGTTTCTCGAAGCTATTCTTTTAACTCGCTTCAGTGCAGGAAGATATAGCCACTGATCATCATCTCTATCGATATGCTCATGACCTAAAACTTTTGTACCCTTCACATCAGCAGGTGAAAGAAAAGTAGAGATTGTCTTATCCCCATTTTCCCCTTCAAGTGTCTTCATCAAAAGCTCTCTAACACTCTTTTGTCCACTTGCATTTACCAAAGTCATCTCGGTTTTTGAGATAGAACTCTTAAATCCATCTGTTGTCTTGTCCGCCTTTTGTGCAATTTCAAGATTTGTTAAAGCTATAAGGCTCGAAGCTAATAATATAGTTACTAGTGCTATTTTTTTCATGATTTTCCTTTTAATTTTTTGCTATTGCATTTTAATTTTTTTAGTTCATAATTTTCCATATTTAAAATCATCGTCTCTTTGATAATCTCTTTTAAAAGTCCTTCATCTAAATTGCTCCTATTGTAAATATACCAATGTCTCACAACCACCCCATCACCCTCCAAAAATGAATATTTCTCTTTTAGTTGTGCACCTCGTGCAAATGCAATTGTCACTTTTTCAGTATCAACTCTTAGATGCAAGACTGATTGATATCTATCTTTATATGTAACTTGATTTGTACTCTCTTTTCTTTTCACTCCTTTAAACTCTAACACAATCTCTTCAACTCTATCAAATATATCTTCTAACATCAATTTTCCTCAACAAACTTTTTTAACTCTTCTATATATTTACCAAATGCTTTCCTTCCCACATCTGTAATATAGATAACCGTTTTTGGTCTCTTACCTTCAAAAGATTTCAAAATTTTCACATACCCAGCACTATCAAGTTTGCTTAAATGGCTAGAGAGATTTCCATCAGTAACTTCCAAATACTTTTTTAAAGCTCTAAATGGAAGCTCTTCATTTGTGATGAGTAAGGAGATCAATTTTGACCTGATGTTTTGATGCAAAAGTGGGTCAAACAAGCTTCATCTCTTTTTTGATAACAACTGCATGATATATAGGAACAAGTCCCAAACTAAAAACTGCAGCTACTTGAGTAACTCTTGCAAAAACAGAATCTAGACTTCCAAGATCAGTTATAAATATAGAAAGCACCATCAAACAAATAGCCAATATCATACTAATGCGACCTGTTTGAGAAAAGAGTTTTTGATTGATTGTGTATCCAACTACAAAATTACCAAGCCCACAGATAAATATCCAAAGCATATAAATAGGGACTAAAAGTCCATACTTTGCTAAAAGAGCACTCACAACGATACCAAAAAATGAAGTCAAAAGATAACTCTGAAAAATAAACTTCTGCTTTTTTGTGCAATCTTCTATGTCATAGCTAGTATTCTCTTTTTTAATTAAAAAACCCTCTATATAAAATCCAATCATCACCATAATTACCAAAAAAAGTGTGCCATAAAGCAAATCATTTTTTAAAGACTCCAGTAAAAATAGAGCTAACACTATAGAAATTACACCCCAAACAATCAAAGCATTATAATTGTAAGGAAAAAACTTTTGATCATCTAGTGTAGATTTTATATCATGTAGCCTCTGTAACACTTCATCTTTTTCACTCATTTATATTATTCTCCAATGCAAATTACTTTGTAATGCAAAGTATATAGGAAAAAATCTATTTTGTCAAGTTTGTAATGATCCTAACCTACCTCTTTTTTTAATTTCTCCTCATATGCCATCATCTGCATACGAACTTCACTAATTTGCTCTTGAGTAACATTCTCTTCTGCACTCCACACAACTTCAATATCGCCACCATATTCGGCACCCATATCTTCTATCTTCATCGCATATTCATCGATATCTAGACATATCTCTCTCTTATCCTCTTCGCTGGTATCTCTTATTTCGATATACCATTTGCCTATTGGATTTGATTTTATCACTGATTCAAAAATAACTGCCATCTTTTCTCCTATACACAAAAACTACATACTTTTTTATTATAATAACACAAAGGAGATAATTCATGTGCATGCAACACCAAAGACCAGCAAAACCTCAAAAAACAAGTTTCAGAACAAAAGAAGTTAGAAAGCGTACCCCTTTTAATAAATCTCTTTTAGAACACGGGGATCGTGATTTTAAAGATTTGCGAGTTAAAAAAACACCTCAAAAAAAGATAGGATTCTTTAAAAGACTATTTTCCTAAAAGTTGATAAACTATATGTTACAATAAATTCAAATACGAGGAGTTTTAATGAACAGAGTTTTCAATTTTGGAGCAGGACCAGCGGCGATACCATTAGAAGTACTAAAAGAGGCACAGGAAAATTTAGTAGATTTTAAAGGTGAGGGATTATCAATCATGGAGGCTTCTCATAGATCAAAGATGTATGATGAAGTACATAGTGAAGCATTGGCTTTGATTAGAGAGCTTTATGAAGTCCCAGAGGATTATGATATCTTATTTCTTCAAGGGGGAGCTTCTATGCAGTTTGCAATGGTTCCTTTAAACCTATCTCTGGGAGGAAAAGCCCAGTATGCTGATACTGGAAGTTGGTCAACAAAAGCTATAAAAGAAGCAAAAATCCAAAATATAGATTTTGAAATTGTGGCAAGCTCAAAAGATAGTTCTCATAACCACATACCAAAAGATATAAACTTTAGCGATGATGCAGATTATGCTTATATCACATCAAACAACACAATTTATGGCACACAATACAAAACCTTTCCAAGTACAAAAGCGCCTTTGGTAGTAGACGCTTCTAGTGATATATTTTCTTACCTAGTAGATTGGTCAAAGATAGATTTGATGTTTGCAGGAGCTCAAAAAAATGCAGGACCTTCAGGTGTTACTATAGTTATCATCAAAAAAGAGCTATTAACAAGAGTAAAAGAGAATATCCCTTCAATGCTTCGCTATAAAACACACTCTGATACTAACTCTCTTTATAACACACCTCCTACATTTGGTATCTATATGTTAGGTTTAACTATGAAGTGGATTAAAACTCAAGGAGGTATAAAAGCAGTCCAAAAAGCAAATGAAGAAAAAGCAAAACTTCTTTATGATGCTATAGACAATAGCGACGGTTTTTATGTAGGACATGCTCAAAAAGATTCAAGAAGCTTGATGAATGTCTCTTTTAATATCAAAGATAAAGATAGTGAACTTGAAGCAAAACTTGTGAAGTTAGCAACCAATAGCGGTATGATAGGATTAAAAGGTCATCGCTCTATCGGAGGACTAAGGGCTTCTATCTATAATGCAATGAGTTTTGAAGGTATCAAAGCACTTGTAGCTTTGATGGAAAAATTTGCATCTGAACACAGATAGGGAGTTTTTATGTACAAAATACAGACTCTAAATAAAATCTCTCCAAAAGGATTAGAGCATTTTCAAAGAGAAGCTTATGAAGTTGCAAGTGAGATTTTAACTCCAGATGCAGTAGTAGTTAGAAGTTTTAAGATGCATGATATGGAATTTGATAAAAATCTAAAAGCCATAGCAAGAGCTGGAGCAGGTACTAACAATATACCTATACAAAAATGTAGCGAAAAAGGTATCGTTGTTTTTAACACTCCAGGGGCAAATGCAAATGCAGTCAAAGAATTAGTACTAACTGCTCTTTTTCTCTCTTCAAGAGATATAACAGGTGGCGTAATTTGGACACAAAGCATCGCAAATGAAGGTGAAAATGTACCCTCATTGGTTGAGAAAAACAAATCAAATTTTGCAGGGTGTGAGATAAAAGGCAAAAAACTAGGAGTTGTTGGACTTGGAGCAATCGGTGCTATGGTCGCAAACAATGCCTTGGATCTTGGGATGGAAGTGATAGGATATGATCCTTATATATCAGTTGAGGCAGCATGGAAACTTTCAAGTAAAGTCAAAAAAGCAACTGGATTAGAGACACTCTTATCACAAGTAGATTATTTAACCATTCATATGCCTCTTCTTGATAGTACCAAGGGTTTATTTAATGCAGAAAAATTTGCCATGATGAAAAACAATATTAAAATTATCAACTTTGCAAGAGGCGGTTTAGTCAATGATGATGATATGCTAAAAGCACTTGAGAGTAAAAAAGTTTCATCTTATGTTACTGACTTTCCAACAGCAAAATTATTGAATACAAAAGGTGTGATTCCTATTCCGCATCTTGGAGCTTCAACAGCTGAATCAGAAGAGAATTGTGCAGTGATGGCAGTAGAGCAGATAAAAGATTTTTTAGAAAATGGAAATATCAAAAACTCTGTAAACTTTCCAGAGTGTATTCTACCAAGAGCCGTAGGTGAAAATAGGCTCCTGATAGCAAACAAAAACATACCAAACATGATAGGCAAAATCAGCTCAATACTAGCAACTAATAGTATCAATATCTCTGATCTTCTAAATAAAAGTAGAGATAACCTTGCATACAATATCATAGATGTTGATAAGCAAATTCCAGATAATATAGCTAAAAAATTACAAGAGATTGAAGGAATCATAACAGTAAGAGTTATTAAATAAGACTATTTTAGTCTTATTTAAGCAAAATCTTATTACTATATACTTAAAACATAGGAAAATAGATGGAAAATGTACTACAAAGATTTAGAACTATTGGTTTTATTGAGGGACTCTCATATTTAACACTACTTTTTATTGCAATGCCGTTAAAGTATTTTTTTGCATATCCACTGGCTGTTAAAGTTGTTGGAATGGCTCATGGTATATTATTTATAGCATACATAATACTACTACTTATGGCTGCAACAAAATATAAATGGAATTTAAAATACCAAGCAATACTTCTTATAGCTTCACTTGTGCCATTTGGTACTTTTTTTACCGACAAAAAGTTAAAAGAACTTCAAGAAGAGGAACAAATAAAAGTTCCAGAGAAACTATAATATCAGAGAAGGGTTTTAATAACTACCCTTTCTCATCAAAACAATTGCTGCAGTTTTTACTAAAATCATCACATCAAGTTCCATTGACCAATTTCTAACATACCAAACATCTAATCGAACCCTCTCCTCATAAGAGATATCATTTCGTCCACTTACTTGCCATAGACCAGTGATACCAGGTTTTACAGCTGTAAAATAGTCAAAATATTCACCATAATTTGCAATCTCATCTTTGATAATTGGACGAGGACCTACTAGTGACATTTTTCCTTGAAAAACATTGTAAATCTGAGGCAATTCATCTAAAGAGGTGCGTCGTAAAAACTTACCAACTTTTGTGATACGAGGATCATCTTTTAGCTTAAACTCCCTTTGCCATTGAGCTTTAAGTGCTGGGTCATTTTCAAGTATCTCTTCAAGTATTGCATCTGCATCTATCTTCATAGTGCGAAACTTGTAGATATTGAATGTTTTTCCATCTTTTCCTATGCGTCTTTGTTTATATAAGGGATGACCTCCTGAAGAGATATAAGTAACTGCATACAAAGGCAGTAAAATAGGTAAAAAAAGAAAAAAGAGTATAAAGGAGAGTACTTTATCAAAAAGCATTTTGATATTTCGTTCAGTCTTATGCAGAAGCTTATTTTTTACATAAAGTGCCATCCCCTTATGGTTTATCGAATTAAAAAACTCAGAATTAATCAACGGAAGTTTTGCAATTTTAGGAAGCATATAGACACGACTTATATGATGAAGTACATAATTTACAGTTTGAAATGTCTTATCTGTTTCACTATCTGCTAAAGAAATTACAACAGCATAATGATTATAATAATCTACTAATTGCTTAATACGATTCTGTAACTCTTTTTCAGTCATATCATCAACCATTATCTTGCTAGTAACATTAAATCCAAAAGAGTTATCTTTGACAAACCAACTATTAACTTCTTCTTCACCAGCTTTATCACAAATAACCATTATGTTTTCTCTAAACCTATCGTATTTCATAAAGTGTCGCTTTAAAAGATATACCCAAATAGGCATCAAAAAATTCAAAACTACAAATATCAAAATCACGCTACGAGAATAATGCACTGAAGCTTGCGAAACAAAAAGAATCAAAGTAATAATAATCAAAGCAAAAAAGTTAGCCTTTTGAATATACATAAACTCCATAGACATAACCATTCGCTTAGACAAAAGACGATAATAAGCATAAAGAAAAAGAAAAATCGGAATCATCCATATATATTTTAAGAGATAGTGAGCACTAGGAACTTCAATAAAAGTATAAGCAATAAATAGTGCAAGGATAAGATTAACCAACAACAACGAGGTAAAAATAGCTAACTTTAGTATGGTATATTGCACTTTTAGTCCATTAAATTTGAAATGTTTAAAAATACTATAGCAAAAAGCAACTTTATATTTTGAGGCCTAGCTTATAAGCAATATATTTTGTTAATGAAAATAGAATTGATTTGGGAATTAACAATGGTCTATTTTTTAAAAGATGATTTAACTCTTTTTTAGCTTGTTTTATGCCAGTTGATTCTGTATCTACTGCATCTAAAATATATTGATTTTCTTTAAAAAATTTACCGATGATAAAGTATCGTTTGAAAATTTCTCTTAGTGAGTATTTATGAGAGTGCCATACCATAGCATCTTTACAATATACAACCTTTTTTTCATCCATAATGGCACGATAAGCAAACTCCATATCTTCATTTGCGATAAGCCCCTCTTTAAACCCAGAAACTTTTTTAAAATACCCTGCCCTATACATCGCACAGCTATTTGATGAGAAAAAAGTTTTGATACCTAGCTCTTTTATAGAATCTTTTGATTTAACTACAGATGCATCTGGATAATTTGTCTCTCTAGCAAACTTCTCTAGTATATCTGCATCTTGAAATGGAATCTGCCTTGCATATGATACTACAACATCATCTTCCTCAAATGTTTTTAAGAGCTTTTCTATCAAATATCTATCATAAGGCAGTGCATCTTGAGTTAGAAAGAGATAAAAATCAGCTTGATAATTTAGTGCCATGTTTCTAGTTGTCGCATGGTTAAAATCATATTTCTTAATTATTGAAACATCTACACTTTGCTCTTTTGCAATTTTAAGTGTATCATCAGTTGAGCTAGAGTCTATCACTAAAATATCTTGTTCTTTTAACATACAAAGTAGTTTTCCTAGTGTTTGCTGGGCATTTAAAGTAGGAATGATAACTAAAATTTTACTCATCTTAACCTTGCGTCTATATCATCTACATCAAACTCATTAGGATTAAAGTCATCTTCTATATAAAAGTTATCAAGAGTTTTTTTATCTCCTGTTTTACAGGCTTGAACTATCTCATTGTATGCCCAAATACCGCCTATATCTTCAAGTGGACCTCTGCCTTTTCCTTTTATACACTTTGGATAACTCTCATCAGCCTCTCTTTCGAGTACATCTTCAAGTTTAATCTCATGCTCCCAATAATCACCAAAATCATATATATATGTTATCTTATCTCCTACCTCTTTTAAATCTTCACCTATCGTAAATCTACTCGCATCTTCAACCAAATCATCTACAAAATCATCATCAAAATCTAAATCAGTATATCTTCTGCTCTTAGTAGAGAACTCAAAAAGATGGCTATTTCCCCACTCAAAAATATCTTGGATAATATGATGAACTCCCATATAAGTTATATCATCTTCTATCAAAATTCGCCTCCAAATAGGAGGTTTTGCACCTTTTATACCTATCTTTAACTGATATATCTTTGTTGTACCACTCTGCTTTGGAAGGGTAGTGTTAATTTCATCCTTTTCTCTCAATACTATATAGTTTTTTAAAAACATATCTCTAGAGTTTTGTCCAAAATCAATCCCCATCTGTCCAATTATACCATCAAAAACAATCCTGCCTTTATATGGTAAAAGTAGCATTGATAACATCGTATCTTGTTTAGAGAGATCATAAACTCTATCGTATAAGTTATACAGATGATATAGTTTATCGCTTTTTGCATCGTAGATAACTACACCGACTTGAGTACTCTCATATATCAAAAAGTTATCACTATAAAGCCTAAAGTTTTTCCACTCTTTTAATATATCAATATTTTCTCTACTTACTCTACTTGAATCGATAAAGTCATCCACTATTCTGTCAAAATTTATCAATAAAAAATCTCTAATATTTATATAGTAGTTATTTTCAAGTGCATGTTGAGCCAAAGTATATTTTCCATCACTATCTTTAAAATATAACTTTTTATGTTTTTGATCTCTTGTATCAGAAAATAAGTTATCTGTAAAATTAATAAGTCTAGACCACAAAGAGTAAAAATTATCAACTTCAGCTCTTGTAAGTGGAAAATGCGTAGCGACAGGAGTATCTAGTCCCTTGAATGGATTTACATTTTGCTCTTGCTTTTTATTTAGACAGCATTTTTTATATTTTTTGCCACTTCCACAAGGACATGGGTCATTTCGCCCTGCTTTGATAGTTTTTACATCTTCTTGTTTAGATCTTGGAATAAAAAATTTATCATCTTGGACTCTTTGTATCTCATCTTTTCTAAGCTCATTTAATACAGAGACAAAAGATACTACCAAAAGAAAATAACTATCCAACTCACTCTTATCAATATCTTGCTCTTTCAACATCACAGAGATAGA
Source organism: Campylobacterales bacterium (assembly GCA_027066435.1). Lineage (GTDB taxonomy): Bacteria > Campylobacterota > Campylobacteria > Campylobacterales > QNZT01 > SZUA-1433. Next base: position 4,258 of record JAMONX010000026.1, on the reverse strand, counting down.
TGTAAGCATCGCAATCTGAAGTCCAATCTCTTCATCTTTAAAAATTCCACTCAAATACTTAGTAAAATCATCAATAGAACTAAAGTTATTTATCATATCTATCTCATAAACTTCACTTGTTTTTTCTAAGACTTGATCTATTTTGGTATGCAGTATCTTATAGCTATCTCTATTTTGGCTCTCATCATAAAAAGTTTTAAATATAATTTTAATCTCTTTACCAAGTTTGTCAATATCCTCAACTATCAATATATCATTGATAAAACCAACTACACTATTTATAAAGTCATTATATTCTTTTAAAAAAGTATTTGCATCATCTGTACTCTCAAACATGCACTCATCTATAATTTTTTGTATATCTTTGTTATAACTTATCTTATGTGGGTCAATCAAACCAATAATTGTGTCAAAAAATATCTCAAAAACAGAACTTTTAGCCCCAACAGTTTCTAATGTTTTACTAAACTCTTTTATGCTTTTTTTATTTAATTTTTTTATTTGCATGTTGACTCCATGTGGCTTATTTATTTAGATAAAATTATTTTACTAAATTATTGTTGAGGGACTACAATAAAGAGTAGATATATTATATTTAAAAAACAATTCAGTATATGTTTCCTCTAATTTCCCTCACAACTTATTAAGATTATACTATTTGCTTTAACTTTATATATATAGACTTAAGATCTTCAAAACCCTCTAAAGCCAATTGAATATTTTCAACACGCTCGATGATATCAAAAGGATACTCATGCGCCAATATATTTCTAATCTCTCGTAATCTTTCCCATTGTGCAGCACTATCTAAGATGTTAAATTTTTCAAGCATATTTAAAATATCTATCATCGTAAGTGAAAAACTATCTAACTCTTTAATCTCATAAAGAACTTGCTTAAAAAGTTTTGCCCCTATTTTGTCTTGTAACTTTCCAAAATTAAATAAAAAACTATTGACAACTCTTGTACGACTATAATCATCAAAAAACTCTTTATTGATATCACTTTTTTTTAGTTCAGAATAATCAATATTGCAACTTTTCAACATAGTGTCGATATTTAAGAACATAGCTTCTAATGCATCACTCATAATGCTACTCCTTTCTCCATAGCGATACTGTCTATAGCTCTTTGAAGTCCTCTGTCAAATACAACATCTATCTTTTGCTCACCAATTTCTCTTTTTAATTTGACTAAAAAATCTAGCTTTTTTCGCACCAAGTTTTGCTTGTCTTTTGTGCGTATATAAAGGTCAATATCACCACCTTTTTTTTCATCATCGATGCGACTACCAAAAAGATATATCTCTCCATCTTGAAACACTTCTAAAAAATATTTTTTGATAGCTTGATGTTGCTTTGGTGTTAATCTCATTTTACAAACCTTGGTTATTTAATGTTGTTATTATAGCATATCTCAATTTATGATATAATGCTTTCAAAAATGGCAAAAGGATATTGATGAATCTCTCTTGTGAAAAAAAAGAGACAATTATCACAACTTTAAAAAGCAACATCCCAACTCTTCAGGCACTCTACCTTTTTGGAAGTTTTTATGATAATAGTGCAAACAATGAGAGTGATATAGATATAGCTTTTTTAGCTACAGAGTTGATAGATATAAAAATAGTATGGGAGATTTCCCAAAAACTATCAATTTTGCTTCAAAGAGATATTGATTTGGTTGAACTTAAAACTGCCAATACTATTTTTAGGTATGAGATTATCTCTGATTCAGATCGTATTTATGGAGATGGGTATGATGTAGAATATTTTGAAACACTTGTATATAGTTTTTATCTACGATTTCAACAGGAGAGAAAACCAATAGTAGATGCAATATATGCCGACAAAAAGGTTTTTCGTGTCAGCTGATGTTATTTTAAATAAGATAGCTACGATTGAGAAATGTTTGAATCGTATTGGTGAGGAGTATAATGATTCAAAAGAAATTTTTTGTACTAACTTTACCAAGCAAGACTCTGTGATACTAAACTTAGAGCGTGCCTCACAAGCAACTATCGACATCGCCACACATATTATCAAAAATGAAAAACTAGGATTGCCAAATACTAGCAGAGAACTCTTTGTGTTGTTAGAGCAAAATAGTATTATCTCAGAAGATGTAAAACTACAGATGCAGGCAATGGTTGGATTTAGGAATATAGCAGTACATGACTATCAAAACTTGAATATAGAGATAGTGATAGCCATAGTTGAAAAGCATTTAGTGGATTTTGAATCTTTTATAAAAGAGGTTTTTGAAAACTATTTGTATTAATCTAATTTTAGAGATTGAGATATTTTTAATAAAAATAAAGTTTATAAAAGAGGTTAAAATTAATAGTTCCAAAATTTAAATCTGAAGTTCAATGTAATTTAGTAGAAAAGTAGGAAGTAAGATTTCACTTAGAAAAAAAAATATATTGGGAGAATTAAAAAAATGGAAAAAGAGTATGATTTTTCAAATGGTATAAGAGGGAAATTTTATAGAGAAGATGCTGAATTTCAACTACCAATTTATCTCGAACCTGAGATTGAGAGTTTTTTTAAAAAATTAGCACATGAACAAAAAACCAATCTAAATCAAATCGTAAACAAACTATTATTAAAAGATAAAGAGTTTATTGAGATGGTAAACTTAAAAACCTGAGTTTGACAGAGTAGCATAGTCACAGTGAACTAATCACACTTCTTACACCTGATTGTAAAAACCATCCCAAATTATCAAGACAATTTGGGGTGGTATATTCCTATACGCTAAAAAGAAACCCTATATTTCTCCAAAAATCCTGCTTGAACAATTTATATTTTTTTAAAATCATAAACCTATTCCACCAACTATTGCTTTTTATATTAGAAAAATCTTTTAACATTTTAATCGTCTCTTCATCTAACTGATTTTGATAAACTTCTAGAAACTTTTTAGCTTGAATGATATATTTATCGAACATTTGTTTACGATTTTTATAAGTTTTTTTTGCATTTTGAGCTAAAAATCTTATGTCAAACCTCTTTGCCCCTGTATCATTTGCCAGATGCTGTCTATACAAAATAGTAGGTTCATTTAGATAAGCGATTTTCCCAAACTTGCTTGCTACCAAACCAAGCCACCAATCATGCATGATAGTTTCTTTAGGAATAGGAAGTGCCAGTTTTGCTAGCTTTTTATTTATCATAACACTACAGCCTGTTATATTGTTTTGTATAACAAAGTGAGAGAAATTTGAGTTTTTAGGATTTAGATTTTGATAATCCCAAAAAGAGTTATTTAGTACTTGTAAGCTTTCATCAACAACAACTAAGTCAGTATGAATTAAAACAGCTTGTTTACCTTCTTTTTCAACTTCTTTCATCTTTTGTAGTGTTTTATCTATCTTATCTTTTTTCCAAACATCATCTTGGTCACAAAACATAATATACTCAGTATCTATATATCCTAATAAAAAATTAAAATTATCAGATGCATTACCAAAACTTATATCATCATCTATAAACTGGATTTTACTAGAGTATTGTTTTTGATATTGTTTTATGATATCAACTGTATTATCCGTAGAATTGTCATCGTGTATTAGAAGTTTCCAACTTGTATTTGTTTGCTCCAATATGGAATTGAGTTGTGCTGATATATAGCTCTCTCCATTGTGTGTGGCAAGAAGTATGATGATATTGTTATGCATCTATTTGCTTTTCATTCGTGTTAAATGTTTTCTTATTAGCATAGTATCATAATCAGAAATAGAGTAAATAACTTCTTCCCAATTATTTATATCAATTTTCATTGGATTATCTCGCAACAACTCTATTTTAATAAATGGTGATTTTTCACAAACTAAAAGCTCTTTCCAAAAATAATGGGTATTATTGATTTTTCCTACTCTTTTAATTTGATTTTTTTCTCTTACAATATCCTGCAGTTTATTCCATATTTTCATAGGAGTTAACTTCTTTAAAAAAGTAAATACTATTTGTCTATTGGTTGGTTGAAATTTTGTGTAAATATCAGAAGAAAAACCACTAGCTAACAAAATCTTAGTCAGACCAATTTCATATTTTCTAATAATATCATCCTTACTATCTAAAATAGCAACACTATCCCAAAACTCTTTAAAAACTTTACTCTGAATAACATTTTTTTTAAAAACTAAAAAGTAGCTTTGTAGATGATAACTTATATCTGTATTGTCTGTAATACCCCAAAAATCACATTGACTACGGCTCATCTTTTCAAAAAGCTGTTTTAACGAATAAAACGG
>JAMONX010000025.1 GCA_027066435.1 Campylobacterales bacterium | reverse complement strand
ATGATGAAGCTTTGAGTTTAAGAAGAGCTTTAGCAAAAACAAATCCCAATGTTTATAATCCTGATGTAGCAGATACTTTAAATAATTTAGGTCTTCTTTACAGTGCTCAAAACAGACTAAAAGAGGCTGAGAAAGCTTATGGTAAAGCTTTGAGTCTATATAGAGCTTTACCATAAGCAATCCAAATGTTTACAATCCTGATGTAGCAGATACTCTCAATAATTTAGCCAATCTCTACGGAGCTCAAAACAGACTAAAAGAGGCAGAGAGAGCTTATGATGAAGCTTTGAGTTTAAGAAGAGCTTTAGCAAAAACAAATCCAAATGCTTATGAGATAGTTTATGCACAAACACTTATCAGTGGTTTGTACTATTTGCAAAAAGCACAAAGTGACTTAGATGAGGCTGAGAAAATATTGGGTAAATACAAAGAGATACCTCAAGTTGAAAAATTACTGAAATTTGCTAAAGGGTTGAGAATGATAAGTACAACTCCATAGTTTTGGTATTTGCACAATTTCTATATGATATTACCTTCAGTCTACAAAATGTGGTCAGTTTAGTTTTTCTCTACCTAGTAGGTGAAAGTGCATAACCTCTTAAAATATTAAGAGTATCAATTTTAAGATTTTGTGTACCAAATATATAAGTCAAAATAAGTGAAAAGTGCCAAGTCTTGCTATGTATAATAAATAGTAGAGTTTATTTACCTTATATTGCTATGAGTAGCGCAAGAATTTTGCTTTCTCTGATAGGGAATATTTAGCTGATGATTATTGCTATTTTCCTGATAAAATGATAGAATGGGATTAAAAAGGATAGACATGGTAGTTTTGCAAACACAGAATAATCATATCTTTGAGATAGATAGTACCATGCTTGAAGATACAAAAGAGTTTTTAAAAAAACTCTCTAAAAAAAAGCATACTAAGTTCTCATATATTGATGAGTTAGGTGATACTATCGTGGTGTATGAGGGAAAAGAGTATGTTGTACCTACAACTGAAGATGTAACACTCCTTCATACGATAGATAAAAATGATTTTATTGATGAAAAAGAGGCTAAAAAGCTACTTGATGTATAGTCTAAAGTATCATAAACAAGTTCTAAAATTTTTACAAAAGTGATATTTATAAATAAAATCTAAAAAGTTGGATCACTTTTGCGTCACTTAAATGTCGTTTTTATCAAATTACCACAAGGCTATTTTATGATATCATTAAATTTAGATTTTAGGAAAAGTCTATACGAAATATTATGAAATTTAAAAGAAGGTTGAGTATTGACACTTATTGAAGTTGCTGAGATTGTTGGGATAATCTCTTTTGCACTTAGTGGATTTTTTATAGCTTCATCTTGTAAGCTTGATATCTTGGGAGTTTTTATAGCATCTTTTTTGACTGCTCTTGGTGGTGGGGTGATTCGTGATGTGTTGGTAGGTCGTGAATTGTATGCTTTTACAAATAACTTTGCTTCTATTTTGGTTATCTTAGTAGTTTTATTTGCTATTTTATTTAAGATGCATAGATTTACCAAAATTGAAAAAAGCTCTTTTTTTATGATTGCAGATACTTTAGGGCTTGTATCTTTTGCAATTTCAGGGGCACTTATTGCATATAAGGCTGAGTTTAATTTTTTTGGTGTTGTACTTTTGGCTTTGATTACTGCAGTTGGGGGTGGAGTCCTTAGGGATATGCTTTTAAATAAAATACCGCTCATTTTAGATAGTGAGTTTTATGGGTCAGTTGCTATTTTTATAGGTATTTTTATCTTTTTTTTGGGTAGTATTGGGTTTTTAAATATCTTTTCTATTATGGTTGTTTTTACAGTAGGCTTGACTCTTAGATTTGTTGCATATTATAAAAAGTGGCAATTGCCTAAAATTATGTAGGATGGATGTATAATATGAAAAAATTTATTGGAGTTTTATGACTTTACAAAAAAAAGCGACACTTGTTGCAAGTGCTACATCTACTTTTTTGATTATTGTTAAGTTGACCATTGGGATTATCAGTGGGTCTGTAGCTGTTATTGCTAGTGCTATTGATTCTGTGCTTGATCTTATGGTATCTCTGTTTAACTTTTTTGCGATTTCAAAATCAGAACAACCAGCCGATAAAATTTTTAATTATGGCAAAGGGAAGATAGAAGCATTAGCTGCTGTGATTGAAGGTACAGTTATCACAATGTCAGGACTATATATCTTTTATATGGCAATTCATAAGGCTTTTAACTATGAGGAGGTTAAACTTCTTGATGTGACTATTTGGGTTATGCTTATCTCTTTGATTATCACTATTTCGCTTGTTTCTTATCTAAACTTTGTAGCAAAAAAGACAAACTCTTTGGTTATAAAATCAGATGCATTGCATTATAAAACTGATATCTTTACAAATGCAGGTATTTTGATATCTTTGGTACTTATTCATTTTACTTCTTGGCATATTCTCGACTCTATCATTGGTGGAATCATTGCTATTTATATTATTAGTGAAGCTTATAAAATTATCAAAGAGGGTGTTTATATACTGCTTGATGGTTCTTTAGATGCAAAACAAGTTGAACAGATAGAGCATATTTTAGAAAATGAGAAAGGGATTACAAGTTATCACTTTTTAAAAACTAGAACATCAGGACACAATAGTTTTGTAGATGTGCATCTTGTTTTTGATAGTGAAATATCACTTTTAGACGCACATCGAGTGAGTGATAGTATTGAAGAGCAGATTAGATTGCTAGATTCAAAAAGAGATTGGGTTATGAATATGCATCTAGATCCATATGATGATAGTCAATAGACTTCATCAAATTTGGCTACATCTTCTTTTGTTTCTAAAAACTTTTTAGCTTTTTGTATTTTATCCATTCTATTTTTTGTCTCTAGTTTTTTCTTTTCAAACTTCTCTTTTGTATCATTTATGAGTGCAAATGCACTTTTCATATCCTCTATCTTTTTAAACTCTGGTATCTCTTTTAAGAGTTTTTCCACCGCATTTACATCTTCTTCAATAGATGCAATTTTAAATAAATCAAGCCACTTCGTATTCAATGCTAGTCTCCTCTTTCCAAGTCTCAAGTAGTACTTTGACAACATGTATGATTGAATTCAATTCTGCTGCACTATTGTTTATATTTGCACTATTGAGTGTTTTTATCTGGTGCATATATAGCCCACTTAAATATGCTGTCATCTCGCTATTGTCATTTTTTAATGAGCTTATAAGTTCTATAAATATATCACTTGCTCTATTTATCCACTTAGATTTTGCCTCAAAATCTCCTTCTTCAATAGCTCTTTTTGCTAAAGAAGTAAATTTTAATAGACCCTCATAAAGCATCTCTATAAGTTTTTCAGGTGTTTGTACAGCTGTATGGTTTTGGCTATAAGCTCTATAAGCTCTTGTTGTCATTTTTTCCCTTCATATTTTTTAATTATTTATCTGCATATTGTGCATCTATCATTGATGATAACATGCTTGATTCATTACTTAATCTGCCAATTACTGCATCAAAAGAGGCAAATCGTTTTGTCATGATAGAGTATCTATCGTCCAATCTCTCCTGAGCTTTAGTCTGTTCACTTGCAAGAGCCTTTAATCTCTCTTCAATAGAGCCATCTAGTGACTTCATAGCCCCAGATGAGCTAGTTGAAACATCAAAAATATTTTGTTCAATTTTATTAAAAAAGCCATTTTCTCCATCTGTTCCTAAAAGAAAATCTTTTACTTTTAATGGGTCAGCTTTAAGCATCTCATCTATTGAATCTTTATCAAAATTTAGTTTGCCACCTCTTTGTGGTTCAAATCCAAAATCAGCAACTGTTTTTCCTTCACTTGTGATTGTTGAACCTACAATATTGTTAAAAGATGAAGTGATAGATCTTATCTCGCTAGTTCCTTGGAAAACACCTGCACTTTTATTTTCTGAGTCATATTTTGTAACTTCTGATAATTTATCAATAAGCTCATTGTAAGATGTGGCAAATTTTTCCATCTCTTCTATTAGTTTGTCATTATTCTGTTCAATCTTTACAGAAGTTTTACCCTCAGTTTGGAGATTTAAAGTTACACCTTCTATTAGATCATCAATTTTATTACTAGATCTTGTTATTGTAACTCCATCTAATTCAAATGAAGCATCTACTGGGTCACTACCAATGGTGCTAAATGATAATCCTCCTGTACTTGAACTTACAATCTTACTATCAACTCCTGTATCAGATGATTTTAAAATGAGTTTAAATGGATCACTCCCGCCAACATTTAAGATAGATGCTTCGACTTCTCCATTAGTTTGTTCATTTATCTTTTCCACTAAAGTTTTGAGTGTATCTGTTACACCAATCTCTATATCTTTGCCATTTATTGTGAGTGTTTGAGCTCCAACTAAAGCTTCATCATATGCATAACCTGTAGCTGACTCTTGAATACTTCTAGTTGCAAGTGTTGTAACATTTATCTCAAAATCTTGCTCTTTTGCAGTTGAAGTACTCTCTACAGATATTGAATCACCCGTCAAATTTGCATTTTTACTTTGATACAAAGAGGGTTCTGAGAGTGCTAAAGTCTGTTTATTTAAATCTGTTAATAGAGTTTTTATTTCACTTAAAACTGTCTGTTTATTCTCAGAGCTTTCTATTTTTCTCTCAATTGGTTTAACTATAGATGATTCATCTGCCGCTCTTAATTGGTCGATGATATCTCTTGTTAAAACTCCTTGACTTCCAAGTCCTAGAGTACTTAAAGCACCTGCCATCTTTTATCCTTTTTTATCAAATAGTACACCAACTAAATCTTGCATACTCTCTTTTATCTTCATCGCCTCTTCTGTTGGAAGCTTTCTTATAACCTCTCCAGTATTTTTATCTGTGACATTTATATAAACTGTATTTATTTTTTCGTTATATGCAAATTTTATATCAAGATTTAGAGAGTCTGACATTTTATTTAACTCTTGTGAAACAACTTTTGGGTCTTCTACATTATTATTTTCTACTTTTGTTTCAATTTTTACAGGTTCAATATTTTTTGTTTCAATTTTTGTCTCTATATTTGGTTTAAACACTGCACTTGCCGTTAGGTTTGTGCTTGGTGTAATCATCGCTGATTCCATCGCTACTCCTTTAGCTTTTCTATAAAGTACATCGGTAAAGAAATGTTAAACTTTATAAGTTTTATAGTAATTTTTGATAAAATCAAAATATAGTTTACAATTTGTTACAAGGAGTTTTATGAAAATTGCAATTTTATGTGATTCTATTTTGTTAGAAAAGTCATTACAAAGCTATCTAAGAGGTCATATTGTGACAAGCATAGACGCAGATTTTATTATTTGTGACAAAATGGTTGCAAGCAAGACTCCTATATTTTTAATAGGGCACTCATCAAGAGTTCATCTTAGAGTTCCTTTTACAAAACTACAGCTTTTTGGAGCATTAGAAAACTTTTATGATGATATGATAGGAAGAGAAATCTCTTTGAATTCAAAAGATCAGATGAAGCCTTTTATCGAAAAACTAAATAAAAGACATCACGAAAAGATAGCCAAACTTGCAAGAAAATTTTAACTTAACAATAACCGCGGGAAAATATAGAGGTAAAAAACTACAATCAGCATCACTTAAAAGTACAAGAAGCACAAAGTCAATTTTAAAAGGATCATTGTTTGATACTTTGCAGTTTGAGATATTAGACGCTAACTTTGTTGAAGTCTTTGGTGGGAGTGGCTCTATCGGGCTTGAAGCTTTGAGTCGTGGTGCAAAGTTTGCATATTTTATCGAAAAGGATGCAAAGGCTTTTAAGGTATTGACAAAAAATTGTGATTCTATTGACAAAGAGAATACAGAAACAATTTTAGGAGATAGTTTTGAGGTCTATCCAAAATTTGTAAATAAGCTTTTACAGATGAATGAAAAAGCTTATCTCTATTTTGATCCACCTTTTGATATAAGAGAGGGGATGGAAGATATTTATGAAAAAGTTTTATTTTTGATTGAAAATACGCCAACAGAGGTTGTAAAAACAATTATAGTTGAACACTCAAGCAAAACAAAGTTGCCTGAAACTATTGGTAAGTTTACTCAAAAAAAGTCTAAAAAATTTGGAAAAAGCTCACTAACTTACTATTTGGCATAAAAATTGCTTTAGTTTTAGTTATAATGAAACTAAAGGATTATACTTGAAACTTAAAGCTTTTTTAATTTTAATTTTACTAATACAAGCTCTTAATGCAACTAAAATAAAAGATATCACAAATGTTATCGGAGTTCGAGATAATCAACTTATCGGTTATGGGCTTGTTGTGGGGTTAAATGGAACGGGGGATGGTTCATCTTCTGAATTTACAAGACAAGCGATTTCTAGTATGCTTCAGAGTGTAAATGTAAAGGTTGATTCAAAAAGAGTAAAGTCTAAAAATGTAGCAGCGGTTATGGTTACAGCAAAACTTCCAGCTTTTTCTCGTCATGGAGATAGATTAGATGTTGAAATATCGTCTATTGGTGATGCGAAGTCTATTGTTGGTGGTACTTTGATATTGACTCCTTTAAAAGCGGTTGATGGTGAAGTGTATGCCTTGGCACAGGGGACAATTGATAAAGGTTTTAGTGAAGGTAAGAAAAGTAAAAAAGAGACTACTGTAAAAGTTTTTGATGCAGCACTGGTGGAGAAAGAGGTGAATTTTGATATCAGTAGTAAAAATACAATTAGATTAAGTTTGGAAAAATCAGATTTTGCAGTTGCTGCAAAAATTCAAAATAGACTAAATAGCTCTTTAGGAGCATCTATAGCAAGAGCAATAGATGCAAGAACGATAGAGTTAATACGCCCGTCAAATATGAGTATGGTTGAGTTTTTAGCAAGGGTAAATGAGACTGATATAAGACATGTTGGAGTTGATAGAGTTGTTATAGACCAAAGAAGTGGAACTGTGGTAGCTGGGTTAAATGTAGTGGTTGAGCCTGTTATCATAACGCATGGGGATTTGACACTAAAGATTGTCTCAGATGCAGAGGTATTAACAAACGATAAAAATAGTATCTCTATAAAAAATAGTGTTGTTAATTTTGCCAAAGGTGAAGTTACAGTTGCAAATATAGCAAGAGTTCTTCAAAAGTTAGGGGCAAAACCTTCAGATATTATCTCTGTTATGAAGACTATAAAAAGAGCAGGTGGAATTAGTGCTAAGTTAGAGATTATTTGATGAAAATTGATAATTCAGTTGTTGCATCCACAGCCTTTGATCCTAAAGATATCACAAAAACAGATGATGATAAAAAGCTAAGAGAACAGACTGATAACTTTGAAGCATTTATGATAAAAAAGATATTGGATATCTCTTTAAAAAGAGAAAACTCTCTCTTTGGAAAAGATCCAGGAGATAAGATTTATAACTCCATGTATAACGATACTATGTCAAAAGCGTTAAGTGGAGGTTTAGGATATAGTCAACTTCTATTTGATTTTCTAAAAGAAAATAATCAAAAATAATCTCATGGTAAATTAAATATATTCAATTTATAAAAAAAGTTAAAGTTTCTTGTATTTATGTCGATTTATATATAAGTATATATAAGATGTAAGGATAGCGAAATGATTTACAAACGATTAGAGAATGCGATTGAAGATATTGATGCATTGATAGAGTTAACAAGTAAGGATATTGCTGATATAAAAGAGGCTAAGCATGAAAATTTAAGTATGCGTTTGGCAGATAAAGAGAGGTTAATCAGCTCTTTTGAACAGAAAAAAGCACTCTTAAATAGTGAGCTTTCAAATCTTGTAAATAGCCATGATGGAAAACCTATGGAAGAGATTTTAACTTCAAATGAATCAGATGCCTTGGAAATTTTTAAAGATAAACTTTCAATCTTAAAAAATATAAATAAAGAGTATGCGAAGTTTGTAGCAACAATAAGCGAGTTTTATAACTCATTGATTGATAAAATGTTTACTCTTGAGGGTGATGGCTATGAAAAAAATAGACTCCGCAGTGCAGCAATCTTTTCGGTATCGGCATAATGGGACTTTTTAACTCTTTAGGGATAGGTTATAGTGGATTAAGTGTATCTCAATCAGGAATTGGAACTACTAGTAACAATATCGCAAATGCAAATACCGAAGGTTACTCAAAACAGAGAATTTCTCAAAAGGCTCAATATCCTATACACAATATCCCTGGAGATGTAGGAAATGGAGCAAAAGTCGATACTATTGTTAGAAGTCATGATGAGTTTGTTTATGGAAGGCTTAAAAGTAGTAGCTCAAATGTAGCATACTCTTCTCAAATGGAAAAGACACTTCAAGAAATTACAACTTATGCACCTGATTTAGATAATTTAGGGATTGCAAAAGATTTAAAAGATTTTTTCTCTTCATGGAGTAAAGTTGCACAAAATCCAAATGATGATTCACCAAAAACTGTGCTTTTTCAATCTATGAACTCTCTAACACAAAATTTAAATGAAGCAAGTACAAAGCTTACAGATTTACAAGATAGACTAAATGATGAATTTAAAACTGGAATAGGTGAAGTAAATAAAATTGCAAGTGAAATTGTAGAGTTAAATAAAAATATCAATAAAGTTGAAAACAGCAATAGTGCAAATGCAAATGATTTAAGAGATAGTCGAGACAGCCTAGAGTTAGAACTCTCAAAGATGCTAAATATAGAAGTATCAAAAGGAAAAGTAGGCTCATCATCACCATATACTAAATCAAACATGACCGATCAAGGAAATGATTACAACATAAATATAGGTGGGTTTAATTTAGTTGATGGCATAACTTTTCACCCTTTAAGTGTTGAAGATAGTCTAACTAGTACAAAATTTAATTCTGCTTTTTATAAAGATCATAATCAACAGTTAGCAGATGTTACAACAAGTATAGTTGGTGGAAAACTTGGAGCAATTTTGGATTTAAGAGGAGATAGTATAGACTCAAATACAGGTCGTGCAAAAGATTCAAAAATTCAAGACTATTTAGATGACCTTGATACTTTTTCAAATACTTTTATAACATCAGTAAATAGCATCTATGCAAGTAGTGCTCAGGAGAAGATATCAACTGATGATTTTGGAGATTTTAGTGATAGTATGAAGCTTACAAATTTAAGTGGTATTAAAGAAGGAAGCTTTGATATAAAAGTGTATGATTCAAATGGCAGTATGGTAGCAACAAGAAGTATAACGATTGATAATCAAACATCACTTCAAAAAAACTCCGATGGCACTACAAACCCAAATAGTATAGTAGAACAAATAAATAAAAACAGTGATGATAACGGTGATAATGATGGTACAAATGATTTAGATGATTTATTTGAAGCTTCAATGATAAATGGGAAGCTTAGAATATTGCCTAAAAGTGATGAAAATTATACAATTGCTATTAGTGATAATAACACTAACTTTGCGGGAGTAACAGGAGTCAATAAACTTTTCAATGGAGATAGTGCTTCTAATATTTCATTATCTTCATCTGTGTTATCAAATCCAACAAGTATACTAAGTCATAAAGCACCAACAGATGGAAATGCAGATATGGCAAATGATATGGTTTCTCTTCAGTATGAAAAATTAACATTTAAAAAACCTGACGGAGAAGAGTCAAGCCAAAGTATTGAGGCATATTATCGATATAGTAGTTCAAGAGTTGCATCAGATGCTAATCAATCTTCTGTGAACAAAGCAGCTGCTGAGGTTTTAAATAAAACAGTTATTAACGAATTTAAATCTGTAAGTGGAGTTGATATGGATGAAGAGCTTGTAAATCTTATGAAGTACCAAGCCGCCTACCAAGCAAATGCTAAGGTAATAACGACTGTTGATAGGATGATCGATACACTTCTAGGGATGAAGCAGTAACTTTTTAAGAGTTTAAAGCATTTTTATGTAAAAACTCATATATATCTGGCGTCCAGTTATTGTTAAATTTAACTCCAGGGCAGATAGTTTTTATTGTTTGAGCAAGCTTTCCATTTTCTGCAATTTTTTTCCATTGGCTTTTAGTATTTTTTCTAGCAAGTGAATATCCACTCATATTACAAACTTTTTGCATCTTATCTCTATATATTATTTCACCATCTGAAATAATTCCAGTTTCGATAAGTTCTTCTTGAACTTCTGTTTGAGTAGTTTTACTTTGTTCTTGTGTTTGGACTTTTTGTTCACAGCCACTTATAAAAAATAATAGTGCAACAAGAAAAGATATGATAATATTTTTAGTCATAATTTGACTCCTTCTTTAATTATAAGGTTTAGATTATACATATGTTATTTTAATTTAAAATAAAACAGAACTAAAATTATTTTGATATAATCCAAATTAAAAGGCAGTATTTGAAAATTCCAATCTTTAGTATTTTACTTTTGTTGTTTATTATATTAATGAGTTTTTTTGGTAGTTTTTTCTATCAAATATCGCCGTATGAACTTAACAAAAATGCAATTCTTCTTCCTCCTTCGTTTGATCATCTTATGGGAACTGATCGTTTGGGTAGAGATGTGTTAGCTAGAATTATTGAAGGTGGGAAAGTTAGTCTTAGTATCGGTATAGCATCTGCCTTGATTGCTTCATTTGTGGGGCTTATTGTTGGGGTTTCAGCTGGTTTCTTTAGAGGAAATAGTGACAAAGTTATTATTGTTTTGATAGACCTTTTCTTAACTTTTCCAACCTTTTTTCTTCTTTTGGCTCTTATATCGTATATGAGTGCATCTATCTGGGTTTTGGTTTTTATCATCTCTATCACTGGGTGGATGGGGATGGCAAGACTCATTAGAAGTGAGAGTTTTGCCATTGGGAATAAGCCATTTATAAAAGTATTGCAGATAGCAGGAGTGAACCGTTTTAAGATTATTGTAAAGTACTTTACACCACTTTTGGCTCCTATATTTTTTATCTCATTTACTTTTGGAGTAGGAGGAGCTATATTGGCTGAGAGTGGGCTTAGTTTTTTAGGTATTGGTATCATGCCTCCTCAGATTAGCTGGGGGAGTGTTTTGAGTGAGGGTAAGAGTGTTGTTGATATTGCTTGGTGGCTTAGTTTTTTCCCAGGTCTTATGATATTTTTAGTTATATTTTCTCTTGTTAATATCTCTGATTTTTTACAAAAGTTTACAAACCAAAAAGATAAAGTTTTGTGAGAGATTTAAAAAAACTATTGGATGCAGAGGTATTAAAAAGAGATTCTTTTAGTGAAATCAGTGATGATAAACCAGATCCAATGTTAGTAGCAAGGATTCAAAAAGATGAGGTGATAAGCCTGATATGTGCGCTTTTTGCTTATGGAAATGCTAGACTTATTGTTAAATTTTTATCCTCTTTGGATTTTTCTCTTTTAGATGCAAGTGACGCAGAAATAAGAGATGGGTTGAAAAATCATTACTATAGATTTCAAAACTCTGATGACATAAGTGAACTTTTTATCACTCTAAAGAGAGTAAAAAATGAAAGTTCTTTAGAGGATATTTTTTTAAGTGGCTATAAAAAAGAGAGTAATGTATTGGATGGTTTAGCGGTTTTGATATCAAAATTATGGGACTTAAATAGTTACAGTAGTAGAGGATATAAATTTTTATTAGGTCAAGCTCCAACTAAAAAGAGTAGTTCAACCTATAAAAGATGGAATATGTATCTTAGGTGGATGGTAAGAGAAGATAGCATAGATATGGGGCTTTGGAGTAGAGTTAGTAAATCTGATTTACTTATGCCACTTGATACTCATACATTTGCAGTATCAAGAAGCTTAGGGCTTTTAAATCGAAAAACTTATGATTTAAAAGCTGTGATAGAGTTAACAAAAAGACTCTCTACATTTGATCAAAAAGATCCAATAAAATATGATTTTGCACTTTATCGTTTGGGGCAGGAGAAGAATTTAGCAGGTTTTAAATGATTATTCTGTAAAATACCGCAATTTTTACTAATATAAGGATTCTTTCGTGAATGAACTTTTTACTTTTCTTGGGATAATATCTCATAACCACACATATATCATCGTCTCACATACAATTTTGGTAGCTTTGATAGTTTTAGGTATTGCAAAACTTGCAACTTCTTCGCTTCAAATAGTGCCTAAAGGTACTCAAAATGTTGCAGAGGCTTATTTGGATGGTGTGATATCGATGGGAAAAGATGTGGTAGGTGAAAAACTTGCTAAAAAATATCTTCCTCTTATAGCGACTATAGGTTTTGTTGTGTTTATTGCAAATATGATAGGAATTATACCTGGTTTTGAGTCTCCTACTAGCAATATTAACTTTACACTTTCATTAGCTTTAATCGTTTTTGTCTATTATAACCTTGAGGGTGTTAGAAAACATGGTGCTTTAAAATATATACAAAGTTTCGTTCACTTAGGTGATATGAATCCAATTGCAAAGTTTTTTATGTCTATCTTTATGTATCCTATTGAAATTCTTTCTCATACTTCAAGAATTATTTCACTCTCTTTTAGACTATTTGGAAATATCAAAGGTGATGATTTATTTTTAGCTGTTATGTTGATGTTAGCTCCATTTTTAGTACCTCTTGCTCCATTTGCACTTTTGACATTTATGGGAGTACTTCAAGCATTTATTTTTATGATACTTACTTATGTCTACTTGGCGAGTGCAGTTTTAATTGATGAAGATCACTAAAGATTTTCTCTCTTTGGTCGATGTTTTACATTAGCCTCAAGGAGAGAAGATGATTAAAAATAGAGATTTTGATAAGATAGTGAGTTTTATGCAGGGTATATCTTGGGCTACTGTTGTTATTGGAGCTTATCTATTTTTTACCCTTTTTTATCCATTTGGTTTGATTATTGCTTTGATAGGTGGTTTTTTTGGAGCTACAATCGGACTCTTTTTAGTTGTCTTTTTTGAGATGGCACATATTAAGCAAGAGATGCATAAAGAGAAAAAAAAGCACACAAAGCTGTTAGAACAGATGGTAATCCTACTTCAAAAAAATGAAAAAATATCTAATAACTGATCCAAAATATTATGATAACTCAAAAGAAAAATTTAAAAATTATCTAAAAACAATTTATCTTAACCATAAAATTGATTATGCATGTTTTAGAGATAAAGAAAATAAAAATATAGAAGAACTTGCAGATATATTTTTAAAAATTTCACAAGAATTTAAAATAAAAAAAATACTTATAAATTCTGATATATCATTAGCCAAGAGTGCAGGTTTTTTTGGAGTGCATTTATCCTCAAAACAATTTGATGAAATATCTTGTGCAAAAAATAAAAATCTTTTTGTTATTATAAGTACCCACTCAAAAGAAGAAGTATTAAAAGCAGAGATTTTAGGGGCAGACGCAGTTACATTTAGTCCGATTTTTGCGACTCCAAACAAGGGAAAGCCTAAAGGAGAGAGAGAACTTGCAAATCTTGTATCATTACAAGATATAAAAATTTTTGCACTTGGTGGAATTATAAATGAGATAGAGGTAAAAAAATGTAAATCTTCAGGAGTTTATGGATTTGCATCTATAAGATATTTCTTAAATAAGTAAATATATTTAATTTTATGATATAATTGTTAAAAATATTTAAGATTTATAGTATGAAAAAAAGAACAAGTATCGTTGGAGCATTTTTAATAAGTATTGCAGTTATTGCATTTGTTTTTGTAGCCGCTATTTTAGTTTTATGGTTTAATCAAGGCTTTGTAAAGAGTGACTCACTTAATAGCATCTCATTTTTTGACTATTTTTTAGATATTAGTGGAATTGAATTACTCGCTATATTTTTTGCAGCAAATATTATGGTTGCAATAGTCATTCACTATATCGCTACAAATATTAGAGGAAATTTTAGTAAATTTAATGAATTTTTTCACGCAGCTGCCTATGAAGGTAAAATGATTGATGAAGATAAGCTAAAATTTAAAGAGTTTGCAGAGATGGCTAGGTCTGTAAATCATTTACTTGAAAAAGAGAATGTTATTATAGCTGAGTTAGCATTTAATGAAAAATATCTTCAAACAGTTCTTGATGCTCAAAAAGATATAGTTATAGTACAATCACGAGGAAAACTAGAGAAAGCTAACCTAGCTTTTTATAATTTTATGAAAGTAGGTGGATTAAAAGAGTTTAAGATTAATCACCAATGTATTAGTGATTTTTTTGTTGCTGGTGAAAATGGTGAGTATTTAACAGCTAAATGTGAAGGTGATACTTGGATTAGATATATGACTCTATATCCATTAAAGATACATAAAGTCAAGATTCTAGATGATGGAAAAGAGATAATATTTAGTGTAAATGCAAGGATTGCAGAGATTGGTGATGACTATAAAGCAGTTGTTACTTTTCACAATATTACCCAACTTGAAGATCAAAGACGAGAACTTGAGCTTGAAGCTACAACAGATGCATTGACTCGTGTTGCAAATCGCTTAAAGTTTGATATGATTTTAGAGCAGCAAATTGAAATGTCAAGAAGATATAGTCATAGCTTCTCTCTTATTTTGATAGATATTGATAATTTCAAAAAAATCAATGATACACTAGGTCATCAGGTTGGTGATAATATACTTTTAGAACTTGCAGTGCTTGTTAAAAATGTTATGCGAAAAAGTGATACTTTTGCCAGATGGGGAGGAGAAGAGTTTGCCATCATCCTTCCTCAAACAAAGGTCAAAACTGCTGCCAAAATTGCAGAAAAACTTCGTCTAAAAATTGAACATCATACATTTTGTGATGATTTAAATATAACTTGTAGTTTTGGAGTAAGCGAATATAAAAAATCTTATTCAAGAAAAGAGCTTATAGTGCAAGTGGATAAGCATCTATACAACGCCAAACATAGTGGAAAAAATCAAGTTAGTTTTTAAAAAAAATTTTATTAAAGCTTTCTTTCTCTTTGCCGATATTGTCAACATAAGAAAAAATTATAAGGACAAAAGATGAAGAAAAAATTATTAGCGATATCAGTTATTTGTGCACTCTCAGTTAGTGCTTATGCAGCGAGTGAGGCAGCGTTTCCAGCAAAATGGAAAGAGTTTACAAGTGTGAAAACCCCACTTATGGAGGCTGGCGGTGCACTTCCTGGATGCGATGCTGATGTTAGCTCTTTGCCAAAAGTTTATCAAGAGACAGTTGCAACTTATTGTGCAGTAAAAGATGGAGGTCCTGGAGCTGTTGAGATTTTGGTTTCATCAAGTGCATTAGATACTTATAAATCAAGAAGTGGAAAGTTTAGTGATGGAGATGAGATGATTTTGCATCTTAAAGATCTTCAAGTTTTGTTTGTTACATCATACAAAGGTGGTAAACCGGTATATTCTGTATATGATGAAAGTGGAAAAGATGTAAGCTCAACTCCTGGTTCAGGTTTAAATCCTGTAGATTGTAAAACATGTCATACCGGATATGATGCATTTGGTGTTAATGGTCAAATGGGAACATTTAAATAATCTAAATAAATTTTTATAATAAGGGGTTTTGATGAAGCAACAGTTGTTATCTATAAAAGTTTTAATTCAGTTAATGGTTGCGGCAATATTGCTGATATCATTTATGGCTGTTGGCTTTTTTTTGTATGGAAAGAAAGTAAGTGAATATCAACAACATCTAAAAGAGATTGGTGAAGTTGCTATTACTCCAATTGTTGTGCTCTCAACCTCTTCTGTTTCTGGTGGAAATATCATGAAACTAAAAAATCAAGATGCAAAGTCTCTATATGATGCAACAGGTTCTCTTTATCTTCATATTGAAGGGATGAGTAATGAAAAAGAGATTTTTGGAAAAAAACAACCTTCTAAAAAGATTGAGTATATCTATTTTAAAAATGATAAAGGGTTAAAAAAGATTGATGAAAATTTAGTATCCACCCTTGTGAAAAATTTTCCAAAGGGTGAAAAATCCTATTTTTCTGATGATAAAAAATATCTTATTGAAAAAATGGTACTTGATATTCCAAATGGTGGAGAGATAACAGCAATTTTTGACTCAAACAGATTAAATTCAATTGGCGGAGAGATTATAATCTCTTTATTAAAAATGTTAATTCCAATAATGGCATTTTTTCAAATAATGGCATTTTTTATTTCACGAAAGATATTAGAACCTTTGGTAGAAACTCAAAAAGTTGTAGATATAATGGCTAAAAATAGAGATTTATCAAAAAAAGTTTCTTCTGCAAATATTTCAGAAATCAATGCGATAAACAGAAGTTTTAATAATCTTGTAGGAAGTATGAGAGAGTTGATTTTTGATGCAAAAAATATCTCTTCAAGTACACATGATAAGAGTAACAATTTAGTTAATATCTCGAAAAAGAGTTTAGATGAGATACAAGTACAAGATAAATTAATAAATGAAACATTTAATAATCTTCTATCTATCAAAGAGAAAATTGAGATGTTAAATAAAAACTCAAAGCTAGGTATGAATTCTATTTCAGATGCAAGAGAATTTATTGATAACTTTAGTCTGAAATTAGAAGGTATGGCAGAAAATATAACAGAAAATTTAGAGGTAAGTATAGAATTGTCTCAGCGTATTCATCAAGTGAGTGATGAAACAGCACAAGTTATATCTGTACTTGATGTTATAAAAGATATTGCAGATCAAACTAACCTTTTGGCACTAAATGCGGCGATTGAAGCAGCAAGGGCTGGAGAGCATGGAAAAGGGTTTGCTGTTGTTGCTGATGAAGTAAGACAATTGGCTGAAAAGACACAAAAAAGTCTATATGAGATAGAGGCAACTATAAATGTAATTGTCTCTTCAATTTCAAATGTAAGTTTGGATATGGAAAAAAATAGTGCACAACTACCCAAACTTGCAGAAGATATGCAGAGTTCTCGTACATCAATAGAAGATATAACAGTGCTTATGAATGGTTTAAGTAAAGATTCCAAAAATGTTGTTGAAGTAAATGAGGAAGTTGGAAGTTCTATAAAAGAGTTACAATCAAATATGGATAAAGTACAACGAATATCAAAAAATAGTGAAAAGCTAACAGCAGAGGTAAGTAGCAGTGCCAAAGATTTAGAAGCTAACATGTCAAAGCTTGATGACAATATAGAGACTTTTAAGATATAAAGCCAATTCATTGTAAAATGGCATAAATCACTCTTAAGGTACTAATTAATGTTTGAAATGGTAATCGGATTAGAAGTTCATATCCAACTAAATACTAAAACAAAAATATTCTGCTCCTGCCCCACCTCTTTTGGTGAGGCTGAAAATGTCAATGTCTGTCCAGTCTGTTTGGCCCTCCCTGGGGCATTGCCAGTTTTAAATATCGAAACTGTAAAAAAAGCTATCAATTTTGGAAATGCTGTAAATTCAACCATACATAAAAAATCTATTTTTAACAGAAAAAATTATTTTTATCCAGATCTTCCAAAAGGGTATCAAATCTCTCAGTTTGAGATACCTATTGTAGAGGGTGGAGAACTTATAATCGATTTTGAAGATGGGACAGATAAAAGAATAGGGATTACAAGAGCTCATCTTGAAGAAGATGCCGGAAAAAATATACATCACGGAAGTGAGAGTCATGTTGATTTAAACCGTGCTGGAACTCCGCTTTTAGAGATCGTAAGTGATCCTGATATGAGAAGTGCAAAAGAGGCTATTTTATATCTTAAAAAACTTCATTCAATTGTAAGGTATTTAGATATTTCAGATGCAAACATGCAAGAGGGCTCTTTTAGATGTGATGTAAATATCTCTATAAGACCAGAGGGAAGCCAAAAGCTTTATACTAGAGTTGAGATTAAAAATATGAACTCATTTAGATTTATCCAAAAAGCTATTGAGTATGAGTATAGTCGTCAATGTGAAGCTTGGGAAGATGGTGTATATGAAGATGAAGTATATCAAGAGACTAGACTTTTTAATACAGCAACGGGAGAGACAAAAAGTATGAGAGGAAAAGAGGATAGTGCAGAGTATCGCTATTTTCCAGACCCAGATCTCTTACCTGTAATTTTAACAGATGAGATGATGGAAGAGGGCAAAAAGATACCTGAACTTCCTGATGAAAAAAAAGCTAGACTTGTAAAAGAACACGGTATAAAAGAGTATGATGCGGTTGTGATAACTTCTACACTTGAGATGGCAAACTTTTTTGAAGCTATGATAAATGAGGGAGCAGGTGCAAAAACTAGTATCACTTGGCTCACTGTTGAGCTTCAAGGAAGGCTAAAAGGTGGAGCAGATATAACAACTTCTCCAGTAGATGCTATGAAGCTTGCTATGATTGTTAAGTCCATTGAAAATAGTACCATTAGTGGAAAGGCTGCAAAAGAGGTTCTTGATTATCTTATGGAAAATGAGGGTGAGGTAGATGAAGTTATCGAAAAACTAGGTCTTAAACAAGTTAGTGATGATGGTGCAATTTTGGCTATTATTGACCAGATTTTATTAGTAAATGAAGACAAAGTTGCACAATACAAAGGTGGAAAAGAGAAGCTTTTTGGATTTTTTGTAGGGCAAACTATGAAGGCTAGTAAAGGAAGTGCAAATCCAGCAAAAGTAAATGAACTACTCAAGCAGAAATTAAATGTATAAATGGACTTTAAAAAATCTCTAGTTTCATTCTCTTACTCTCTAGCTTCGTCTAAAAGATATAAAGCATATAAAGATATAGCTAGAGATATTTTGGAGGAGGAAAACTCTCCACAAAAGAGATATTTTGATATTTTTATGATTGTGTTGGTTTTAACAACTATCGTAATTTTCATATATGAAATCAAACATGACCTTCATCCTATCTTTTTTACGATAGAAGTTATAGCCGTAATTATCTTTATCATTGAGTGGCTTGGAAGATTTTGGGTTAGCAGTGATTCTCATCAAATGGTAATAGAGAGATATGAAAAAGCCCAAATGAGAAACAGAAAGATAACAACTGCTTCGCTTATAAAAGAGATAGCATTAAAAAAACTTAAGTTTGTGTTTTCTCCTATGTCAATTATCGATCTTTTGGCTATATTACCAGCTTACAGACCACTTCGATTTTTACGATTTTTTCTGATTTTTAGACTCTTTAAAATCTTTCGTTATACTCAAAATATGAACTTTTTAATGAAAGTTTTTGTTGAGAAAAAGTTTGAGTTTTTAACTCTTATCATACTTTTCTCTTTTTTAGTATTTTTTAGCTCAACAGTTATATACATATTTGAAGGTGTTGGAGAAAATAAGAATATAAATACCTTTTATGACGCGATATATTGGGCCGTTGTGACTATAACAACAGTTGGTTATGGAGATATTTCCCCTGTAACACCTGAAGGTCGTTTTGCTACGATTTTACTTATTATGAGTGGACTTGGAATTATTGCTTTTACCACTTCAATCGTAACAACTGCGATGACTGAAAAATTAGAGCAGATTAAAGAGAATAATATCTTATCTCAAGCTTCAAAATTAAAAGATTTTGTACTCATATGTGGATATGGAAAGATGGGAAAGGTATTTGCATCTGAACTTCAATTTGAGAAAGAGAATTTTGTGGTTATTGATCTTAACCGTGAAGCGGTAAATAAGGCAACTGAAAAAGGTTATTTAGCACTTTGTGCAGATGCATCGGATATAGAGGTTTTAAAATCTCTAAATAGTTCAAAAAATGCAAAATATGTATTGGCTATTACAAATGTTGATGCATTAAATCTATCCATAATCTTATCAGTGAAATCTTTAAATCCAGATTTAGATATAATCGCAAGAGCAAATCTTATAACTAGTCGTAAAAAATTAAAAATAGCAGGTGCTAAAAGAGTGCTTTTTCCTTATGAAAGCTCTGGTAAAGCTGCTGTAGAGTACTTTTTGCAACCCATTGTTTATGACTCGATTGATAAGATTTTACAAGATAGAGTTGGACCAATTGCTGATGAAATAGAGATATTTTTAGATGATAAAAACTCTACAAAAATTATAAAAAAAGAGTTATTGACATTTTATGGATTAAAGCTTTTAGGAATATCAAAAAAAGGAAAATTCATTTTCAATCCAAATAATGAAGAGTTTGAGGTTAGAAATTTGGATATTTTAATTGTTGTTGGTTTTAGTGATGATATTGCTTATTTTAAAGTTGCTTTGATTAAAGGGTAGGTTATGATTATTATTTATGGTTATTCAAAACTTTCATCAGAGGTAGCAACAGTTTTATCAGAAAAAGAGTACAGTTTTACAATCATAGAAGAGAATGAAGAAAATGTACAAAAAGCACTTGATGATGGACATAACGCATATATATCAAATTTAAGTGAAGATGAAAATCTCATTAAAGCAGGAATATCAAAATCAGTAAAAACACTATTTTGTATGAGTGAGGATTTTAATAACAATCTTTTTGTTGCACTCTCTTGCAGGGCATTGGATAAAAATTTAGTGATAATTTCATCTGCTTCTTCAAAAGAGGATGAAACAAAGATGTTATTGGCAGGAGCAAATAGAGTTATAAATCCATATGAAATAGGAGCCCAAAGACTTTTTCGTCTAATGAGAAAGCCAACTCTATTTTTTGCATTGGATAAGATTTTATTCCAAAATTCTGAGATTAAATTTGCTGAGATAGAGATAGAAACTAACTCAAATCTTATTGGAAAAGAGTTAACTGATATTAGTATTGATGGAGATAAAAATCTTTTGATTGTAGGTTTGCAAAGCAAAGATGAATTTATTTATGATACAAATAGAACAGGGTATAATATCTCTAAAAATGATGTGCTTGTTGTTATGGGCAAAAGTAAGGATATCGAAAACTTTAAAGAGGAGCAGTACAGATGAAAGTAGGAATCGTAGGAGCTGGTAAATGGGGACAGGCACTTCATTTTGCAATTTCGCAAAATGAAGACTCTTATATCTCTTCACGAACAAAGAGAGATATTAAAAACTTTGTGAGCCAAGAAGAGATAATGGAATTTGAATATCTTATTTTTGCAATTTCAGCTCAAAATGCAAGAGATTGGTTAGAGAATAAATTTGTATTTAAAAATCAAAAGATTTTGGTTGCATCTAAAGGGATAGAGGTAGGTAGCGGGAAGTTCTTAAATGAGGTCTTTTCTGAATTTATACCTGAAAAAAATTTAGCTTTTATATCTGGTCCCTCTTTTGCATCTGAAGTTATAAACTCTCTTCCAACAGCCATAGTTATAAGCTCAAAAAATAAGAAATTAGCCTCTAAATTTTCTAAACTTTTCCCCTCATTTATAAAAACATATACTTCAAAAGATGTCATAGGAGCTGAAGTCTGTGGTGCGTATAAAAATATTATTGCAATTGCAAGTGGTATATGTGATGGCTTAGAACTAGGCAATAATGCAAGAGCATCTCTAATCTCAAGAGGGCTTGTTGAGATGATGCGTTTTGGAAAAAGCTTTGGTGCAAAAAAAAGTACTTTTATAGGACTTAGCGGTTCGGGGGATCTGTTTTTAACAGCTTCAAGCAAACTTTCAAGAAATTATAGAGTAGGGCTTGGACTCTCTGAAGGTAAAAGCCTTGAAACAATTTTAGAAGAACTTGGAGAAGTCGCAGAAGGTGTCTATACATCTAAAGCAGTTTACAATATCGTTCAAAAGCATGATATTTATGCACCAATTGCAATAGAAGTTTATAGCGTGTTAGAGGGTAAAAAACCACAAGATAGTTTGAGAGATTTATTATCAAAATAGCTTTGAATTATACACCTTATGAATTTTAGGAAATATCCTTAAATATATATTTAAAATTGCCGATGTTTCTGAATAACGAAGGAGTTCAAGCATGATTTTAAATAAATTTCAAAATTTTAATTATACATTACTATTTTCATCAAATATTGTACTTTCAATATATTTAATAATTTCTCAAAATTATTTCTTAGGTTTTGGTCTATTGCTTTTAGCAGTTACAACACTGCTTATACCTGATATAAAAAAGAGTGAAGATGAGAAAGTAAGTCTACTTAAGATATTGGATATTAGTAAAAAAGCTGCAAATGGTGAACTTTCACATCGTATAGTTGTAACAGATAATAATTCTATAAGTGGTCAATTAGCTTGGGCAATCAATGACCTTTTGGATCAGAGTGAAGTTATTTTAAGAGAAACTAGAAATGCAATAGATGGAATAAACCAAGGAAAACTCTATCGAACTACTTTCCCGGAGGGATTGCATAATGAGTACTATAGCACATCTCAATCAATATCAAGTGCAATTGAGACTATGCGTAAAGATTATGAATATCAGGTAAAAGGTAAATTATTAGAAAAATTTAACAAAATTAGAGAGGGTTTAAAAGGTGGGTTTGATATCCTTGCATCTGATGTATCACAAGCAAACAGTATTGCTACTAATATTGCCAATGAATTGAACATTGTGTCTGAAAATTCTAAAGGTACAGCACATTCAGTTAAACATGTTTTTAAAGAGCTTGAAGGATTAAATAATTTAATTGTACAAAATACTAATTTTATTGAATCATTGAATGTAAATGTTGGAAACATCACCTCAGTAATAAATCTGATCAAAGATATAGCAGATCAAACAAATTTACTAGCACTAAATGCTGCAATTGAGGCAGCAAGGGCAGGTGAACATGGGAGAGGTTTTGCAGTAGTTGCAGATGAAGTACGGAAGTTGGCTGAAAACACTCAAAAAGCTACAACAGAGATTGCTCTTTCAATTGATTCACTACAACAACAATCAAATGAAATTTTATCAAACTCAGAAAAGATGAATAAAGTTTCAACTTTAACGCATAGGACTATTGGAGATTTTGATGATATGTTAGAAAATCTCGATACAAAAATTACTCAAACAACTAAAGAAGCTAAATATTGTTACTATAAAATGTCAACAACAAATATAAAAATTGATTATATATTTTTCAAAAGTAGAGCTTATGCTGCTAGTTCAAAGGGAGTAGTGGATTTAAGTGATTTTGAGGATGAAAACACAGGTAAAATTGGTACATGGCTAAAGACTGAAGGTAAAGATATATTTGGTAACTCTAATTCTTTTAGAAAATTGTTAGATGAACATAGTGCATTTCATCAAAATATTGCACAAAATATGAAATATATTAAAGATTCAAACGGTTTAGCAGATATTGATGTAGAGAAAGTAGTTAAAGAGTTTGAAAAAGTTGAACTTCATTGTGATAATATATTTGATTCTCTTGATAAAGTTGTAGATGAATATAAGGTGACTGTCTAGAACTCGAATCCTCCACCTTCACCTTTGTTCATACTTTGATATGTTGCATTGATGTAATTTTTTCGGATTTTACATCCAATTACCTCTTTGCATTTTGTACAAGAATCTACACTATGCTCTTTTTGGCATTTTTGTAAGATTTCAACTTGTTCTTGTAGTTTTATCTTATAAATATTTTCAGGCTTTTCACTATTTTCCATAAGCAGTTTTCACTCTCTGTATCTCTTCATTTGAACCAAAAAAACAAGGTGTAGTATCATGTATATGCTCAGGGATTAAATCCAAAAGTCTCCCTTTTCCATCTATTGCTGATCCTCCTGCCAACTCATAAATTTGAGCAAAAGGAAATACTTCAAATGTCATTCTAAGTTTTCCTTTGGGAACATCAGTAGTGGCAGGATAAGAGAAAAGTCCACCGCCTTTTAAAAGAATCTGATGTAAATCTGGAACCATTCCGCCAGAATATCTTAGTCGATAACCATCAGCAAATATATCATCTATCATCTCTTTGTGGTGTTTTTCCCAATGCTTTTGCGTCCCACCTGGTGAATTTAGCTTTCCTTTTTGATTTAAATTGAGTAGTTGAATAAATTTAAACTCATTATTTGAATTTAATCTATGAAGCTCAACTCTATTTTCATATCCTATCACTAACTCAACTCTAGGTCCATATACAACATAGACAGAGGCTTTGAGATTTTTTCCACTATAATCATTTTCATATATACCAAATATAGAGCCAACACTCAAATTTACATCAGCTAGTGATGAACCATCAAGTGGATCATAACCTATTAAATACTTTCCATCTTTACAAAGCTCTTCAACATGCTCTTTCTCTTCACTTGCTAACTCTTTTACGCTTTTAACAAGTGAAAACTCTTCTTCTATGATCATATCACTTTTGATATCAAGTTTTAGCTGTATATCACCTGTGGAGTTTTGGTTTTGTGAGTATCCTGTATCATCATTTTCTATCGCATATCTGATTCTTATAGCTGAACGCTTAATCGCTTCAAAAATTTCGGTCATGTTATATCCTTTACATCTTTTGCATAAATTTTAATCCACTCTATGATTGCTGTTGGATTATTTAAGTCTAATATTTTTATCTTGGGTGGTATATCATATAAATCTATATTGACACTTTCATCTATTGCTATCGCATCACTACATGTTAAATAGCTTTCATCTAGTTTATCTCTAAAAATAGCAATCCTAGGAAGAGGAAGAGTTTTAAGTCCTTCAACTAGAAGTATATCAAATTCTCCTAGCATCTGTATAATCTCTACAAGAGTTTTGCTTTGTTTTGAAAAGTATGTAGTTCTATGTGGTGAGAGAACAACAGTCTCAGCTCCAGTTTTTGAAAACTTATAACTATCTTTTCCTTCTACATCAAATATCGCTTTATCTTTTGGGTCATTTTTTATAATTGCTACTTTATAATTCTTTATGAGGATATAAGAAATTTTTTCTATGAGGGTGGTTTTTCCGCTATTTGAGGGACCTGTGAATGCAACGGCAATTTTTTTCATCTTCTTCCAGTGCTGATATTTTATAGATTGTAACAAAAACTAAATTAGTTTTGTGTAAAATAGGCAAGAAGGATAAATTGATGAAAAAAAGATTAACAATACTCTCTATTTTACTACTGTTTCTAACAGGTTGTTCTGTAAAAAATGGGTTTTTCTCTAAAGATTCGTTGGAACAAAGTGCCGTGATAAATAGTAAAAAAGGTCAAATTTATAACTCTTTAGAGATTAAAGCAACAATCGTAGCAACTTATTTAAATCTTGCATTGCCAGAGTATAAAAAGAGTTCAAATGAGATGTTTTTAGTGAGTATATTTATCGATAACGACTCTAAAAATAGCAAAGAGAGAGGGTTAAATAATAAATCTTACTCTCTTACTTTAAATGGTAAAAAAGCCATTAATATAAAGGAGTTAAAGTATGACAATAAGCTTATAAGAGTATTACCTATGCGAAACCAATGGTCAACTTATTATCTTGTAGAGTTTGATAAGGTAAAAGATAAAAATTTAAAGATGATTTTTAAAAGCGATGATTACGGTGAGGTGGTTTTAGAGTATCTAAAAGAGCTTTAAGAGTTATATCTTCTCCTAAAATTTTTGCATATACAACATAATTTGCTAAAACTTTTTTACCATATTTTCTAGCTTGAGAATTTGGTATCATCTCTAATGAATAAAATGGTTCATATTTACCCTCTTTAAAATACTCTTTTTGTAAAATTTGTCGTCTTGTAAAACCAATTCCAGCGTTGTATGCATAAGCTATAAAAAGAGGATGATAGAGTGACTTTTCTAGGAAGTTTAAGTGAATATCCGCAAATTTATAAGCGATTTTTGTGTCAAAGAGATCCTCGTATTTAAAATCTTTCAAACCATTCTTTTTAGCTATATCTTTTGCAACATAAGGCATAAATTGCATAATTCCCAAAGCATATGAATATGATACAGCAGTTGGAATGAATCTACTCTCTTGTCTTGCAATTGCCAAGATGATAGCGGCTTTATTTTTAGGTAGTTGTGAGAGGTATTTAAAATGAGGCATTAAAAAATAGTGTTGATTTAAGCTAAATTTATATATAAGTCTTGCCACATGAGCTTCTGTGTCATTAGAATTTAGTTTTAGTGCAGCTATTTTTTTCGCTTCATAATTTTTATATTTTTGGTTTTTAAAGTTTGCTTTTACTTTTAGCCAAGCAAATGGATCTGTTGCATCAAATGGAGCTTTTTGATTTTTAGCTCCAACTGTTGTTAAGATTCCTTTTGGCTTTAGTCCTAATGTTTCATAAGCATAAAGTGTATATATATTTATAGATTTGCTTTTTATTAACTCCTGTAAGAGAGCTTTATCTTTGTTTAAAAGGTATTGCCAAAAGAGAGCTTTATCTTTGTCAAATTGTAATCTTGCATATTTTTGAGCAAGTTTTAGATACCAGAGAGCTATATCATCTCTGTTTTGATTTATGGCATTTAATGCTAAAAGGAAGTTTGCATCTGAAGATAGGGCTGATGAGTCAATTTTTAAAATACTTTTTTGAAGTTTCTCTAGCTTTGGATCTCTTATGATAGTAACAACCATCGAGCTAAAAGCTTTTGTCTGGGTTAAACTTTGAAGTTTAGATTCTGGTATTGGGTGATTAAGGTAAGTTTGTCTAAATGTTTTTCCAACAGAGTTGAATGTACTTATCAAAAGAGAGTTATTAGATTCAAAGAGTTTTTCAAAACTTCTTGTTGCGATAAGTCTATACTTTTGTGTATGTAGTGGATATTTATTTTTTATTGAGGTTGAGATATTTATAAGTTTTTTTGGTTCTAATTTTGTTGCTTTAAAAGGAGTTAATCCCATAGCTATACAATCTGGGGTTTTGCCTTCAAAAAACTCAGGCTTAAGTTTTAGGCAATACTTAACTCTTGTAAAACTAAAATCATCAACTTTATCTGCAAATTTATAAAATAGACGAAGGTTTAAGTTATTAACCTGAGTCAAAAGTTCTCTTGCATCTTGAGGTTTTATATCAGTATCAAGATATTGTGATATATAAAAATCTTTTATAAAACTTCTTGGTTTATCAGCAAAAAAATCAATTGATAACTCTTTTGCTGATAATGAGATGCTAAAAAAGAGTAGTAAAATGATTACTCTTTTTTGCGTCCTATCCAATATTACTCAATACCTGTTGCACAAAGATTATGGCAAATATAACGATAATAGGTGAAAGATCTATACCACTTATGGATGTAGGAATATATCGTTTTATAAAATCATAAACTGGTTGAGTTAATCTTCCTAATATTTGAACAACTGGATTTGATGGATCTGGATTTACCCAGGTTATAAGAGCTGAGATTATAACAACCCATTTGTAGAGTTCAAGTATCTGTATTATTGTAAAAAAGATTGCATCTATCATTTTATTATTTCTCCTAAATAGTTTTTTATATGTGGATAAATATCACTTAAATTTGGACCACTATCACTTCCTGTAAGAAGAGAGCGAAGTGGTTTAAAGAATTTTTTTCCCTTTAAGCCACTTTTTTCGCCAAGATATGCTTTAAATTCATCAAACTCTTTAAAGTATGGTAAATCTTTAGTCGCAACTTTAAGCAGTTCAAACTCTTGCTCAAATTCATCACATGTTTTAGTTTTAAATATTGTATCTATTTTAACTTTTATTTCATTGATTGTACTTGCTTCTTCAAGATATATCTTTGCTAATTTCCCAATATCTTTGCTTGAATATCCTATAAATTTTGAAAGAGATAGTGGGTCAAGTGCCTTTATGTGTTCTCTATTTAATTGCCTTAGTTTTGTTATATCAAATTTTGCAGGGTTTTTTGAGACTTTTGTTATATCAAACCAAGTTATAGCTTCATCTAGTGAAAAAATCTCTGTTGGTGTTTTGTTACCTATCAAAATTAGATAATTTATAATTGTATCTGGTAAAAATCCCTCTTCGAGCAACCACTTTACGCTTGATTCATCATCTCTTTTGCTCATCTTTTTACCTGAATCATTTAGTATGATAGGTAAATGTGCATATTTTACCTTTTCATTATATCCTAGATATTTTCTAATAAGTTCTTGTTTTGGAGTGTTTGATAAGTGGTCTTCTCCTCTAATAATTACGCTTACATTGCTTAACATATCATCAATGGCACATGCAAAGTTATAAGTTGGTGTTTTATCAACTCTTAAAATCACAAAATCATCAATATCTTTAGGTTCAAACTTCATATCGCCTTTTATGAGGTCTGTAAACTCTATTTTTTCAGAAGGTTCTTTTATGCGAACTACAAAAGGGTTTTCATTTTCTATAACTTCACTGTCACTTAGTTTTTTACATACTCCATCATATCGATATGCTTTTTTATCTTTTTTTGCCTGTTCTCTTTTCTCTTCTAATGTTTTAGCACTGCAAAAACAGGAAAAAGCATTTCCATCCATCAACAATTTACTACCTAACTGCCTATGAAATTTAAGATTATCACTTTGATATATAAGTTGGTCATAAGTTATACCAAAGAGATTTAATATCTCTAAAATCTCTTGATCTTTTCCTTCGATATTTCTCTCTTTGTCCGTATCTTCTACTCTTATTATAAATTTCTCTTTTGATTGTTTTGCACAAATATAGTTAAAAAGTGCAACACGGAGGTTTCCTATATGCATATCTCCAGTAGGAGAGGGTGCAAATCTGTACATATAATTCCTTTATGGTTTAGGAAGTGAGGCTAAAGCCACATTTCTGATTAGCCTTATAGTACAAAAAATAAATTAAAATAACTCTGCAAACATGGTTCTTGTAAAACTTTTTAGCTTTGATTTACCATATGTTCTTGCAATTCTAACCGCATGACCTGCATCTATTTTACCATAACCCCAATGGTTATTGTGTCCATTTTCATCGTATGCAAAATTTCCAAGTTTTTGAGCAGTCTGTTTTAAAATGTCAGTTATATTATCTCTATCAAGTTCTGGGTTGACTGAAAGCATAAGTGCTACAACTCCCGCTGCTATTGGTGCAGATGCAGAAGTTCCTACAAAATTATAGTTATAATTATCAGCTGTATAACCTTTTACCCCACTTGCATCAGTTGTAAAAAGTCCATCTCCATTTTGAGAACCACCAGGAGCTGTTAAATCTACAGCAGAGCCATAATTTGAATAAGATGCAATTGTATTGTCTCTTGTTGAAGCTGCGATTGAGAGTACATAAGGAGATTCTGATTCATCATTTATAGAGGCTCCATTTTCATTGACATCATCCAAATCTTGACCATTATTTCCAGCTGCAAATATTATTATAATCCCTTTTCCATCTCTTCCTTGAGTTGCTAATTTTTCAAATGTCTCATTATACGCATCCAAGTTCTGATAAGTTCCCCAACTATTTGTTATAACACTCACACCTTCACTCATCATCCATTCATAAGCCTCTATATCTTTAGAGACACTTGTATCACTATATCTAACAGCATACAGGTTGATTTCTGGAGCAGTACCAACACCACCTTTTCCATTTTCTGAAGATGCTAATAGACCAGCACAAGCAGTACCATGCCAGCTATCGTCATCACTATAAGGAAGAGAGCTTATATTATCATTGTTGAAATTTGCAAATTTATAGATATTATCTTTTAAATCAATATGATCTATATCAATTCCTTCATCATAAACAGCAACTTTTACCCCAGCACCTTTTGTCCACTTCCAAGCCTCTTTTATATTTATATCAGCTGTTCCTTCATTGTCTTCTAAATGCCATAAAAGGTCAGAGTGAGGGTCATTTGTAAGTACTCTTGCTCTCTTTTCTCTATGAAAATCTGGATGAGCAAATTTTACTCCCTCTTCTTCATAAATTTTATTTGATATTTCAATTGTTTTTTTCATATCTTCTATTTTATATAAAAAAAGAGAGTCATTTAAGCTTTTGATAAGTGTAAGGTTATATTTTTGTTCAATAATCTTTTTAATATTTATATCTTTAAATGATACGATTAATCTATTATCTACACCAACAGTTGTGCCAAAATTTGTTTTAAATAAAATTAGAGAGTTTTCAGTTGCTGCTCTTATGTTTTTTTCAGCTTTTAGTTCATGTTTTTTACCGTTGCTATAATAGAAGTCGGCATGTAGAGATGCATTTAAGATTAAAAGTATTAAGAGAGCTTTTTTGATCACATAATTTCCTTCACTGGGGTCTATCTTGTAATATCGTAAGTATACTATAAAAAGTTAACATTTGGAACAGTTTTCCTATGTTTTTTATTTAATTTTTTTTTATCAAAAAAAATCTTGTAATTAAATTTAAATTAGTATATTTTTTGTATTTAAAATTAAATATATTCAATATTGTTACTTATCGTAATAAAGCTTTTTTTACTTATCAATAAAAGTTGTGTTATTATGTCGAAAAAAAGGATTGAATAGGATGATTTATAAAAATCTTTTTAAGAGAGAATTATCATAAAAGAGTTACTTCTAAAAATAGAAAAAGGGATTGATGAAAAAGATATCATCGATTTTGACACAGAGTTAATCCAAAAGCTAATTAGATTAAAAGCTTTGAAGTTAAAAGATGGACTCTATAAACTTGACTCAAAGTATCGTTTTGGGGTTGTAGATGTCTCAAGAAGTGGGGCTGGGTATCTTAGCCCTTTTTCAGCTACAGATGCAAAAGATTTAATTATCGACTCTTTTGATTTAAACTCTGCAACAAAAGGCGATATCGTTCTGGCAAAGAGAGTTTTCAAAAAAGGTGGCAGACCAAAAGCAAAAGTAATTGAAGTCTTAAAAAAAGAGTTTGAAACAATAGCTGTTTATACAAAAACAGTAGAAAATCAAGTTATTGGTTTTAATATAAAAACTGACCTCCCCATAACCTTATCTGCATCTCAAAAAGCACTAAAAGAGTTGCCCGAAGGTAGTGTTTTAAAAATTGACAATACTAACAATATCATAGTAGAAAACTTAGGAGTTTTAAGCGACCCTAAAGTAGATGAAAAGATTTCACTTGCAATCTACAATAAAAAAGAGTTTTTTTCACAAAAAGCTGAAGATGAAGCAAAAAGCTATGGAGATGCAGTTGATAAAAGTATGTATCCAAATCGTGTTGATTTGACACACTTACCATTTTGCACGATTGACCCTCCTACTGCTAAAGATTTTGATGATGCTATCTATTTTGACAAAAAAGAGTCGGCTCTTTATGTTGCGATTGCTGATGTTAGTGAGTATGTACATGAAAAAAGTCAGATAGATAGAGAAGCTAGAGATAGAGGGTTTTCTATCTATTTTCCTCATAAAAGCATACCTATGTTACCAAGGGCTCTTAGTGAAAATATATGTTCTTTAAAACCAGAGGTTGATAGACTTGCTTTTGTTTATAAGATAACAATTGATCAAAAAAATGTAAAAGTTATAAAAGAGGAGATGATAGAAGCCATCATCCACTCAAAACGAAGATACACTTATGACAAAATAGATCTCTTTTTAGAAGGTGATTTTGACCAAAAAGATGTAATTGATGATAAGATTTTAGAGTATCTGCTACCGTTAAATAGACTTTTAGAAAAATTTCGTTTTTTAAGACTTCAAAATGGATGTGAATTTCGCTCAACTGATTATAGTATGACGCTAGATGCAAATCAAAATCTTATAGATATAAAAGAGGAACACGAAACTCCTTCTCACTCACTCATAGAAGATGCAATGCTACTAGCTAACAAAGCAGCTGCACATGCATTTGAGAGGGGAATATTTAGAGTTCACAGTGAGCCTTCATCGGAACGAATAGAAGAGATGATGGATGATTTGGCGATTATCGGTATCTATTCGGAGAGTTCTGGTGATATCTATGATACGATTAAATCTTTGCAAAAGAGTGCAGATGAAAAAGATTTAAGACAAGAGGTTGATAAGCTTATTATAAGAGCTCAAAAACAGGCTATCTATTCACATGAAAACTTAGGGCATTTTGGTTTGGGATTTGAACACTATACTCATTTTACTTCTCCTATAAGAAGATATAGTGATTTAATCGTGCATAGACTTTTAAAGGCTATCAAAAACAGAGATAAAAAACTCCAAGAGTATATCTTGAAAAACATAGAGATAACTGCATCAAAAGTTAGTGAACTAGAACGAGAGAGTGCTAAAGTTGCTTGGGATTATATGGATAGAAAATATGCTAGATGGGCAAAAGAGAATGAAGGAGCTATTTTGACTGCAACCATTGTTGAGAGTGAAAAAACTCCTATTGCTAAGTTTAACGAAGGTGTTATGATAGGAGCTAGAGTCTTTTTAATAGATAGTGATGTAGAGCTATTTGAACATGTAAAAGTAGAGATTTTAGAATCGCATATAACTTTAGCAAAGATTATAGGAACTATAGTAGAAAGAGAGATAAAAGATGTATAAAAATCATCTTGATGTGGCAATAAAGAGTAAAAACTTACCAAAATCTCTTTTACTTTATGGCGAAGAGTATTTTACTACCTCTTATATAAAAGAGATATTGCCCCTCCTTGGGGAGAGCGATAATGTACTATCGTTTTATTTTGATGAGTACAATTTTGAGAGTGCAAAAAACCATATAGCCCAACCTTCACTCTTTGGAGATGTGAGTATTCTCTATATCAGAAGTGCAAAAAAGATACCAAAAAAAGAGATAGATATTTTCGTAACACTTTGTCAAAAAAATCCTACAAGTTATTTTTTGTTTCAATTTAGTGGAGAGGATAAAGTCGCAAAAGAGTTAACAAGAAGTTTTACAAAGAAAAAATCAGCCGATTTTGTAAGATTTTTTAAACCTCACTTAGGAGATGCAACCGCAGTACTATACAAAAAATCACAAGAGTTATCTTTAGAAATTGATAATTATGCACTTGGACATCTTTTTTTGCTTCACAATGAAGATCTCTCTCTCAGTGTAAACGAGCTATCAAAACTCTCTATATTAAATAAAAAAATTTATGTAGCTGATATAGATGAACATGTTTACGGAATGGGTGAGATAAGTATGGATGAGTTTATATCAAAAACACTAGAAAAAGATGACATAAGAGAACAGCTACAAAAACTGCTAGATTCTGGAAGTTTTGATGAGATAAAAATTGTAAATGCTATTCAAGCATATATGGTTCAACTTTTTATGTTTCATAGTTATATCAAAGTCCACGGCAGATACGATGTACTAGAAATTTTAGGATTTCCTCTTCCTCCTGTTTTAGCTCAAAAAAGAGCAACCCAATGTATCAAAATAAATTTAAATAGTTATCAAAAGATACTAAAACATCTTTTGGAAGCCGAACATGCACTAAAAAAGATGGCAAATATAGATAAAAATAGTTATACATTTTCTGTATTGATAAAGTTGCAGAGTCTACTTTAATACCAAATAGAATTAGATTCTTAAATTTTTTATCTTGGTGATTTTCTCAAGGCTTCTTTTTAGTATTGGACATTTCAAGCTCATATATGTTAGAGTACTTCGTTCGATTGGGTGGATATTTTCTAGCCACTAATCACCATTAAAAGGAAAATTTATGATTAAAAGTTTATTAGTAGTTACACTGCTTGGCACATCTCTTCTGTCTGCATCAAGCACGGATCAGCCAAACAAAGAGATAAATAAAACTATAAAAGCCAAAAAAAAAGTTAAAAGCAAACCTTTCTTAATCACAGGATATATGCCTCATTTAACAAAAAAAGTCAAAAAAAATTGGGATAATCCAGAGTTAGCATTTACTGATGTACAAAAAGAGAAACTTATACAGGTAAGAAAAGCAACTATAAAAAGTGTTATGAAACTTAAAAAAGAAATCTTGGCACTAGAAAAAGATGTTTCAGCCGCCACAATGTCGGGTGAAACCCCAGAAAGTTTAAAAGCAAAAGTTGACCAGATTGCTAAACTTAAAGCTAGTGCAACTATGACACATATCAAATGCATCTATGATACAAAAAATATATTAGATGCAAAACAGTTTGAGTTTTTATTATCTAAATAACAATGAATGATTCTATAAAAATAAGGCTTATTAACTCTCTTATAGATGCAGTGAGCCATTTTTATGAATATAAACAGAAAAAAGATAGAGACAATCAACAACACTTAAAAGGGTTTTGTGAAGGTTTAGCATACTCTCTTGTGGAACAAAAGATACTTTCACAAAAAGAAGCACAAAAGATATTGCAAGGGCTGGGTAAAAAAAGAGAAGTTGAACAACAAGAACCCAAACCAAAAATTGAAGAGAAAATAGAGAAAAAAAAAGAAGAGAAGCTTGATTTAAAAAACTTAGATATACCTACGATTTTTAGAAAAAAACAGGATAAAAAGAGTTAATTAACACTCCAAATATCAGCTTCTGTAAAGTCTGGATTATTTTGAAGAGTTTGGTATGGTTTGAACTTTACTTTATAGTTTAAACTATCACAATCTGCTACATAGTACCCAAGATAAATCCACTCAAGTTCTCTCTCTTTTGCAATTTCAATCTGTTTAAAAAGAGAGTAGTTACCCAAAGAGAGTTTGTTATATGAGGGATCATAATAGAAGTATATAGCAGATAATCCATCATCTACAAAATCAACCAGATCAACTCCTACAAGCTTTGAATCTCTTATATATAAAATCTCTTTTCCAAAAGTAGAAAAACCATTTACATATAAATCACAATAAGAGTCACCATTAACTTTATAATAATCCCAGCCTTTTTTATCTTTCATATATCTATGATATTTGTCGTAAAGCTTTAGATGTTCTAATGAAATAGATGGTCTTCTAATAATTATTTTAGTATCAGAATTTTTTGTTAAGATTTTTCTCTGTGATGAAGAAAATTGAAAATTTTTTACGTCGATGCGAAGACTTATACATTTATTGCAATTTCCGCAGTTGGGTCTAGAATAATAATCACCAAACCTTCTCCATCCTCTTTTTACTAAATCGGAGTTAAAGCTTTGTGAACTATTTTTTATATATTTATACTCCATTTTCATGCGTTCATTTGGCAAATAAACGCATTTTGATTCTAGTGTTGAGAATTCAATTATATCACCACTTAACGAGAGCACTTTTAATTATACAAGTCTTTTATAATCTTGAGAGAGTAAATCTTGTAGTTTATCCGCAAGAGTATCACCGTCTATACAGTTCTTACGAACAATATTATCAAAGTTTGTCAAAATCTCCATCAATCCAGCTTCTACATCTTTGGGATCTTTTCTCTTTGCAAGCATGGTTTCATAAAATGACGATTTTCTGATAAGGTCTGTAAGCTCTTTAGTTACAGTTTTTGAATCACAACTATCATTTTTCATATAGAGTGGATTTTCTGTATCCATATCATCATCAAGATCTTTTTTTACAGTTCTTATATATTCTTGAATTTTGGCACTAAAACTAGCATACGATTCAAAGCTTCCCTTTTTATTTTGATCAATATTTTTTGTTACTTTATTGATATTCATATACATAAAATAGGTTATTAACCCTCCTACTACTACTGCTGACATTACATCCATTAAACTTCCTTACGATTAAAAAACCTTATTTTAATACAATATCACTTATAATACCAAAATTTTATAAACAAAGCGAGTGTAAGTATATGAATAATTGGAGTATTGATAGTTGGAGAAGTAAACCTATTTTACAACAGCCAACATATAGTGATAAAGAACTTTTAAAAAAAGTAGAGAAAGAACTAGGTGTTTATCCCCCGTTAGTATTTGCAGAAGAGGTTAGAAGTTTGAAAAAACAGTTAGCAGATGCAACCAAAGGTAACTCTTTTTTACTCCAAGGTGGTGACTGTGCAGAGAGTTTTTCTGAATTTAATGCAGATAATATAAAAGACTTTTTCAAAGTATTTTTACAAATGTCCGTTGTTCTTACATTTGCTGGTGGTAAACCTGTTGTAAAAGTAGGGCGAATAGCTGGACAATTTGCTAAGCCTCGCTCTAGCGATTTTGAGACATTTGATGGTGTTGAATTGCCAAGTTATAGAGGTGATATTATAAATGCTATCGAGTTTACAAAAGAAGCAAGAGAAGCTGATCCATATAGAATGTTAAAAGCTTATAATCAATCAGCAGCAACTCAAAACTTAATTCGAGCATTTGCAAGAGGTGGTTTTGCAGATTTGCATAAAGTACATAGATGGAATCTTGATTTTGCAAGCGGATCAGCATCTAATAAAAAATATGAAAAACTTTCAAACAAAATTTCTCAAGCACTCTCATTTATGGAAGCTTGTGGAATTAAAGCAGAAAATACACCAAATATAAACCAAACGGTACTTTACAGCTCACATGAAGCTCTACTTTTAAATTATGA
Source organism: Campylobacterales bacterium (assembly GCA_027066435.1). GTDB lineage: Bacteria > Campylobacterota > Campylobacteria > Campylobacterales > QNZT01 > SZUA-1433. Next base: position 13,112 of record JAMONX010000025.1, on the reverse strand, counting down.
AGAGGCACTTACAAGAAAAGATAGCTTGACAGGTAATTGGTATGATTGCTCCGCTCATATGCTCTGGATTGGAGATAGAACTAGACAGGTTGACGGTGCTCATGTAGAATTTTTAAGAGGAGTTGAAAATCCAATAGGCATAAAAGCTGGGCCTACTACTGACTCTGAGGATTTAATAAGGCTTATAGATACTCTAAATCCAGAAAATGAGTGTGGAAAGATGAATATAATTGTAAGAATGGGTGCTGAAAAAGTTGGAGACCATCTTCCTGCTCTTATAAAAGCTGTTCAAAGAGAGGGTAAAAATGTACTTTGGTCGTGTGATCCGATGCATGGAAATACATTTAAATCATCAACAAACTATAAAACTAGAGATTTTGATAAACTGCTTCAAGAGGTTAAAAACTTTTTTGATATTCATAAGAGCTTAGGTACACATGCAGGTGGAATTCATTTGGAGATGACTGGAAAAGATGTGACTGAGTGTGTAGGTGGAGGACAAGAGATAACAGAGGAAAATTTATCTTCTCGTTATCATACTCATTGTGATCCAAGACTTAATGCTCATCAAGCATTAGAATTAGCATTTTTGATTGCTGAAAGTTTAAAAGAGGCATAAAAATCAATATCTCTACAGAGTGTATTACTTGTATATTTGACCAAGCTCATAGGGTAACTTGTACCCTCGGCTTGGATGAAAAAACAAGCAAAAAAGTACTTGATGAGAGTGCAAAGATGCTCCCCTCATTTCGTATGGATTTAACTCCTCCACAAAATGCAACTCCGATGTACCAAATGATTTCAAATCTTTTAGAAAAAGATGATTTATATAAAAAAGAAAAAGAGAACTCTATAAAAAAAGCAGAAGAGTTTGTACCCTCTTGTAATCAAAAAATAGAAAATAGTGATAATCCATTTTTAACTGCTACAAAGATTGCAGTCGCTGGAAATGTTATAGATCTAGCTAGTAGATTTGAATTTGATTTGAAAACTGAACTTGTAAAAGTGTTAAAGACCAGTTTTTCAATAGACCATACAAAAGAGCTTTATGAAAAATTAGAAAAAAGTTCTACTGTTGTCTATTTGGGAGATAATGCAGGGGAAAATGTATTTGATAGAATTTATATAGAGACTTTAAAAACTATTTTTAAAGATATAAAAGTCTACTATTTTGTAAGAAGCACACCTATCATAAATGATATCACTTTTAAAGAGCTTGAAAATGATAAAATCAACGATATAGCAACATTGATAGATAGTGGAGTTAAAACTCCTGGACTTGTGTATGAAGATATGAGTGATGAGGCTAGGGTACTTTTTAATAAAGCCGATTGTATAATTTCAAAAGGGATGGGAAATTTTGAGTGTTTGAGTGAGATAAAAGGATATCCAATATTTTATCTTTTAAAAGTGAAGTGTAATGTTGTTGCCAATGCAATCGATAGTAAACTTGGCGATATCATCTGTAAAAATTCACAAAAATGATGGAAAACTGGTGTTATGAAAAGATTTTTAAAATGGCATTTTTCTAAAAAAGATACTAATGAGCAAAAAGAGCAATGCAAATATATAGTAATACCAGATTTACACGGTACTCACTCAATTTTTCAAAAAGTAGATGAATATATAAAAAAAAATTGCGAAGAGAATCGAAAGATTATCTTTTTAGGTGATTATCTCGATCGTGGAGAACCTGGAACAGTATATGGGAAAGAGTTCTATGATGCTGGGAGTTATCATACTTTAAAAGGTTTACTCTCCCTTAAAAACTGGGCAAAAAAAGAGAATAGAACTCTATATTTTTTACGAGGAAATCATGAGATATTTTTTGAAGACTATTTTCTAAAAGAGCGTCAAAAACCTTATGATAAATATCCATTCTTTAGAGAGAGTGTGGATTCGTTGGAGTTTGCATTTCAAAATGACCATTCACTCTTTTCAAAATTTGAAATATTTCTTGATGAGCTTATTCCTTACTATTTGGACAAAGAGAATGGATATTTATTTATACACGCAGGAGTTGATTTTAGTGTTGGATCTCTAAAAGAACAAGCTAAAAATGGGCTTATATATTGGATTAGAGAAAAGTTTATATATAGTACAAAAAAACTCCCTTATACTGTAATATTTGGTCATACACCATTTGAAAAACCTTTTATAAAATCAGATAGAATAGGGTTAGATAGTGGTATCTATGATAGCGGTTTTATAAATCTTTTAAAAATTGATGGCGGTAGTAGTAGAGTTGTTAGATTATAGAAATATTAAATAAAAAGGTAATAGATGAGTTTTAAAGAGTTTACATTGACAAATGAGAATCTTAAAGAGAAAAAAGAAGAGGTTCTCTCTATCATAGAGAGTAACTCCAAAGAGAGTGAAGAGTTATTAAGATTGGAGAAAAAGAGTTATAAAAGTTTTTTAACTCCTTTTCAAGAGCTTTCGCTTAAGTTGGAGTTTGCTTTTACACCAATTTCGCATCTAAATTATGTTAATAACACTAAAGAGAGTGAAGAGACTTACAATGAGCTTCTTCCAGTTTTAACAGAGTATAGTACTAAACTGAGCCAAAATGAAGATATCTACAATACATTTAAAGAGATAGCGAAAAATGAACAAAATAGTTTAACTAAGGAGCAAGATAAAGTACTCCAAGATGCGATACTATCTTTTGAACTTAGTGGTGTTGGACTTTCTAAAGATAAAAAAGATAGATTAGCAGAGATAAATCTTAAGCTTAGTGAAAAAACTACAAACTTTGCACAAAATCTTTTAAAAGCTACAGATGCATATGAGATGGAAGTTTTTGATTTTGAAGATGTAAAAGAGCTTCCAAAGTCTGATTTAGAAGCAGCAAAAGAGGAGAAAGATGGGAAAACTGTCTATAAATTTACTCTCCAACAACCCTCCTTTGTAGCGTTTATGACCTATAGTAAAAATAGGGAGTTAAAAGAGAAGTTATATAAAGCTTATACTACCAGAGCTCCTGAAAATGATGAGATAATAGAAGAAATTTTAGCCCTTAGAAATGAAGAGGCAAAAATTTTAGGATTTAAAAACTTTGCAGAGCTTAGTTTAGCTCCGAAGATGGCAGATGCTCCATTGGATGTGGTAGAGTTTTTAGAGGATATTGCAACAAAGAGCAAACCTCAAGCCAAAAAGGAGTTTAAGGCTTTACAAGAGTTTGCAAATGCAAATGGTTTTAAAGGGGAATTGGAGTCTTGGGATGTTGCCTACTATAGTGAAAAGCTTAAAATTGCATCTTTAGATGTTGCAGATGAGGCTTATATGCCATACTTTGAGAAAAATCAGTGCATAAAAGGGTTGTTTGATTTTGTAAATAGACTCTTAGGAGTTACATTTAAAAAAGCTGATACAAAAATTTGGCACAAAAAAGCAAATGCATATGATCTATTTAAAGATGATAAAGCAGTTGCAAGAATCTACATAGATTTAGAGGCTAGAAAAGGGAAAAGAGGTGGGGCTTGGATGAATGACTGGGTTACGCATCATATAAACTCTAAAGGAGAGAAGGTATTGCCTGTGGCTTATATAGTAGCAAATTTCTCTCCCTCATCTGAAAATAGTCTATCACTTCTAAGACCAAGCGATGTTGTAACTCTTTTTCATGAGATGGGTCATGCACTTCACCATATGCTAAGTCAAGTTGAGGAACCTTTTGTAAGTGGTATCAATGGTGTTGAGTGGGATGCCGTGGAATTTCCAAGTCAATTTTTGGAGAATTTTGCTTATGAAGAGGAGGTTTTAAAATCGTTTGCTTACCACTATGAGACAAAAGAGATTTTGAGTGATGAGATGATTGAGAAATTAAAAATCTCTAAAAACTTTCAATCAGCTCTTGGGATGATGCGACAAATCGAGTTTTCACTATTTGATATGAAGATACATATGGAAAAATTAACCTCAAATGATGTACAGAAGACTCTGGATGATTTAAGGCAAAAATATGCAGTCATAAAACCACCAAGTTACAATAAGTTTCAATGGGGCTTTGCTCATATATTTGCAGGTGGCTATGCTGCTGGGTATTATAGCTATAAGTGGGCAGAGGTTTTATCAGCAGATGCATACTTTAAGTTTATAGACCAAGGTATTTTTAATGAAAACTTGTCAAGCAGATACTATGAAGAGGTATTGGCAAAAGGTGGAAGCAGACCTGCAATGGAGAGTTTTGTAGCCTTTAGCGGAACAAAACCAGATGCAGATGCACTTTTGAGATTAAACGGTATCACTTAAGAACTGATAAAAAATTGCAAAAAGGTGAAAAGTTAAAGTATGACACCTATCGTATTTTGATTTTTTAGTCTATTACATCTATCTCTGCAAAAATTACATTCTGGACAAATTATTTTATTACAATAAGCACAGGTCTCATGTTCACCTTTAATCAATGGCTTAAATCCACATGAACCTTTTCCTTCAATAAACCCTCCACAATATGCAAGTAATGTATCCCAAGAATTAGATAGAGAAGACTTTGCTAATAATATTCCTTTTTGATTATACTTAAAGGTAATATAATTTGACATATTCATTCTATTTTTTTGTTGCCATAATGTTTCTAAGGTGTCAATAAGTTTTTTTATAATTAAAGTTGGGTCATAAATTCCTAATGGATATTTGTAGCTTACTTCGTAGTATATTAATTGTCTATAATCGATTGGTCTGTAGCTAGAATTAGTATTGTGTTTAAGTCTTTCAGAAAAATGTTTTAGAATTGCTAAATATAGAAAAGGTTTTGTAATGGTCTGTTTACCTTGAATCTTTAATCTATTGTAAAAATTTACTTGTTCTTTATTAAGTCCTGAACTTAGCAAATCTAGTCCACAGCTTAAGAAAAATGGTATTAAATTTTGATTGAGTTGTTTGTACTCGTTTAAAGTAGGAAACTGAGTATGTTCTTTAAGAAATTTACTTTTTAAATTATCTCGTTGTATGTAAAAAATATTTGGATATTCTAAGATCCAATCAGGTGTAAAATTTACCCTATCTAAATCAACTTGCAGTTCCTTTTGACTAAATCTACTAGAATATTGATTTATTTTATCTAGAGAGGTCTCTCCCAATATGGTAATCATATTTTCTATATTCGTTGTACTGTAAAATGCATTATACTTTAATTTTTCTTCATCTTCTTCTAATTTAAAATATGGTGAAATTACCCCAAGTATATAAATATGTTTTCCATTTCTAGTTTCTTTAAATCTAGGAATACAATGCTCAGAATATGAAAGTTTTTCATTTAATACACCTCTTGAATTCTTAACATCAATATTTTTAGTATCTACATGTAAATCAAAAAATTTCCAATTATCATTATTATGATTTAGTTGTGTAATTGCAGTATCACTAACATTACAATGAAGAAGTTCATAGAATTTTTTAGAGGCTATTTCAGCACCTCTTGCTGATATCATCTTAGCATATTCAAATTGGAAATTTTTTGTTTTATTTATCCACTGTTTTGCAAGTGTATAATCAGAGTCTTTAAATAAGTTATATATTTCATTGGGTTCATAACTAACATCTACATGTATATAATTTTGACATACAACAATGTCTTCTAAAAAAAATTTATATTTTAATTTAACATATTTAGGAATTGTTTCAAGTTTATTTATTATAAGTTGGCTACCTAAAAATAGCTCTTTATTTTTTAGATTAAGAAATTGTTCAATATTTTCATTATTTAAATTATTTTTTAATATTTCAATTATTTCTTTAGAAATACTACCGTTTGCAGTAATATAGTTGTCAATTAATTTTAATTTATCTAAACCATGATATATCTCAAGTAGTTTTATATATGTATTTTCATTTATATCTTTAGCTAGAGTACCTGATATAAAACTATAAATAAGTTTTGATACTTGGTCAGTCTGAAAAAAGTCTAAATTAGATTTATGAAATTTTTCAATAAGAAAGATTAAACTATCAAGTGAAATTTGATTATTTTTAAGGGTTATAATACTTTCTGCAACTTGACCTTTTTCATTCTCTCCATATTTAAATATTACAATATCATCTTTTTTTGTTGATTTATTATGTAAGTTTTTTTTATGAAAATATAAGTCTTTAAATGAAAATGTTTGGATAAAACCATAGCTTCGTTTTCTCTCAGTCCTAACATCTATTTCATCATAGTTTTTTATAATTCCTATTTCATATTTATCTAAAGTTTTAAGGAAACTTTCTTTTTTTGAAACATTCTTTTCATTTTTTTTCTCAATATTTGATGACTTAGGCTCTTTTGTACTAATTAGTGACAAATTCTCTTCAGGCTGTTCTTTATTAGAGTTTTTATTTTTAAAAAGCTTATTTATGATTTTCTTAAAAATTGAATATCCTTTATTTACGGTCATTTGTATTACATATTTTATTAATATTGATTTAGTGTACAACTATTTAATACAGGAACATTATAACCTAAACACCAACTAAATTCAATATTTAAGTAATATAAAAGTGTTCCAATAGTACTAAAAAGTATTACAATTTAACAATATTAAATTTCTTTTTTGCCATAAATATTTCGATATCTGGACATAGTGTCCCAGTATTGGGAATATTTTGGCTAAAAAGGACAAAGTGTTTTGGTGTTTGGAGCTAGGAACTTAGTACATGAGCTGAAATAAATTTGGGCAACCAGCCGATTTGTTTTCGAACAATTTCTAGAATTTTATAAGTAAGAACTTCTCTAAAATTTAGCTACTAAAAAAATATAAGGATTCAATATGTATTCTAAATAAAAAGTTAATAAATTTAAATAAATTAAATTCTTATTGACTTTACCAATAAACAAAAGCTAATATTCCAGATAATTTTTAAAAGGAATATAGGCTATGCAAAAAAGTAAAATACTATTTTTATCAACACTTACAACAACACTAATTTTAAGCGGATGTGGAGGAGGAGAAACCTCAGAAATATTAACTAACAATATTCAACCCCACAAAGTCACAAGAGCATATGGCGATCTTGATATGTCAAATGATACATATGCAGATGTAACGGTAAGTGATTCAAAATATTTTTTTAAATATGGAAGCGATTCTTCTCATATTCAAGTTTATATAGATAGTGATCTAAATACAGCTACTGGTTTTACTATGTTTGAAGATGATAGCATTGGTGCAGAGTTTTTGTTTGAAGATAACATAATATATAAATATACAGGAACCAACAATGAATGGTCTTGGAAGAAAGTCTCATATGCTAATGAAAAAGATGACTATTATGATGCAAGATTATCATTTGATATATTAGGGGATAGTTTTGCTATGCAAGTAGTAGCTATTGCTGGTGAAGATTGGAATAGGGCATATATTAGTGATAAAGAGGTGATAACCTATGCAGATGCTGAAAGTAATGACGAAGATATAAAATTGACAATTACAGATGACGCTTCAAATATCTATTTTTTAACCAAACAAGAGGATAATGTAAAACATTTTTTATACTATTTAAATAGTGACCAAAATAGAAATAGTGGATACTCTACAAGCGGTGCTGAGTATCTTGTAGAAGATGATGCTCTATATGAATATACAGGTGATGGGAATAGTTGGAGTTGGAAAATAAAAGAGTATTTAAAATTTGAAAAGAGTACTACAGTTAAAACAACACTACCAAAAAGCAGTATCACACTAGGAGATAAAATAGGTGTTAAAGCTTATGGACTTGGAAATGATTGGAATTGGATAAATGAGTTTGATTTGATAAATCATAAAGTTAGTAGTGTAGTTGGGAGTGAGAGACCTTTTAAGATAGTGGTAAAGACAGATAATATTGGTAGAAGTTTGGATACAGAGTATAGTGTTCTTACCCACTATGGTTTAAAGTATAGTTATAATATAGATTGTAATGATGATGGAATAGATGAAGCTAAAGCCGTTTCTAGCAGTTATCTTTGCAAATATGATAAAGCTGGAACATATACTATCAGCATATCTGGAGTCTTCCCAGGATTTTATAATAGTCGAAATAAAATAGTATCAGGTCGAAGTAGAACAGATGCATTAAAGTTAATATCTGTTAAACAGTGGGGAACACAGCCTTGGAAAACAATGAGCCACGCTTTTTATGGCTGTGTTAAGTTGAAATTTGATACTACTGATAAACCAAATCTTACAAATGTAACTAGTATGAATAGCATGTTTTGGGGAGTATTTAAAGAGGGTGCTCTTGACAAGCTAGACTTGGCTTCTTGGGATGTCTCTAGTGTAACAAGTATGGCTAATATGTTTCGACTTACAGGAACATTTAATCAAGACATAAGCTCATGGGATGTATCCAATGTAACAACTATGAGGTTTATGTTTACATCTTCAAAAGCTTTTAATCAAGATATAGGTTCTTGGGATGTCTCTAGTGTAACCGATATGTATAATATGTTTAATGGTGCAGAAGCATTTAATCAAGACATAAGCTCATGGAATGTCTCTAATGTAATTGATAGAAGAAACATGTTCCTTTTTGCATCAAATATGACAGAGTCATATAAACCAAAATTTTAAACAGTGTCTCTTAAAAGCTCCAGAGGCTTTACTCTACTTTGATGAATTAACTCTTTAAAGTTATTAAAAGGGAGTGGTTTTGAAAAGAAGTAACCTTGGTAGCTTTGGCATCCCTTCTCTTGGAGGAAGTTTAGATGCTCAATCTTTTCAACACCCTCAGCAATAAGACCTAGTTGGAGATTTTGAGACATTTGGATTATGGTTTGAGTTAAAACTCTATCATCTGCATCTGAGTGCATATTTGTGATAAAAGATTTATCTATTTTTATGATATCAACTGGCAATTTTTTAAGATAAGTAAATGATGAGTAACCTGTACCAAAATCATCTATAGAAAACCCAACCCCTAACTTTTTTAATTTATCCATTTTTTCTATAGCTTCATCTAAATCACTTATAAGTGCACCTTCTGTTACCTCAAGTTCTAAAAAAGAGGGTTCAATTTTACTTTCCTTTATAATCTTTATCACATCATCTGTAAAACTTGGTTGTTTGAACTGTTTTGAGCTTATATTTACAGATATTTTTTTAAAAGAAGCTGGCAAAAGAGGATCATTTTGTAGCTCTTTTATTCTCCTACACGCATCTTGAAGTACCCATTCACCAACAGGGACTATAAGTCCAGTCTCTTCAGCAAGAGGTATAAAAGTCAATGGAGAGATAAGACCTTTTTTACTATGATTCCATCTTATTAATGCTTCTGCTCCTATTATTTGTTCACTTTTTATATCAACTTGAGGTTGGTAATATAACTCAAATTCTCCCTCTTTGATTGCTACTCTTAAATCATTTTCTATCTCTAAATTTGTCAAAGCTCTATCTTGCATCGTTGATTTATAGTAACTTAGATAGATGTTTTGATCTTTTTTAGCCTCTTTCATAGCTGAGTCTGCATTTTTAAGTATTTTATTACTATTGTTACCATCAGCTCCTATTATAGCTGCCCCTATACTTATTGTGATATGGAGTGAATTTGGACCAATTTTAAATGGTTGTTCTAGTATTGTATTTATTCTTTTTGCAATTATTTCAATTTGTGATCGAATTGTTTTTTCTTTTAGTCCTGAGAGTAAAATTACAAATTCATCTCCACCAATTCTAGCTAGTGTATCTATATCTTTTACACAGCTTTTCAATCTATGTGCTACATGTTGGAGTAGTTTATCACCTTTTTCATACCCTAATGAATCATTGATATTTTTAAACCTATTTAATCCCAAAAAGAGTACAGCCGAACTTGTATTTGCATAAATATGGCTTTCTATCTCTTTGTTTATCTCATTTTTAATCTTTCTTCGGTTTGCAAGATCTGTTAATTGGTCATAATAGTATAGATAGTTTATCTCATCTTCATAAGCTTTTTTTATAGTATTATCAAGAATATATCCAAATAACATTACAGTATCTCTTTTTTTATCTTTTTTGAAAGTAAAAAAACACTCAACAAGTTTTATACTTTTATCGGCTGTTAAAATTCTAAAAGAGATTTTATGCGTTCTCTCTCTTTTTAGAAGAAAGTTTTGTATAGAAAGATAGATAAATTTAAGATCATTTTTATAAATTAAATCATCTACACACTCTTTTTTATTTAATAAGTCCTCTTTTTTATAACCATAAAGTTGAAATATATTTGAGGAAATATCTTTTAAATACGGTCTTTTTTTATCAAATTCTATAACAAAACTTACAGAACTTCCCCCAATTGTGTTAGATGTTTTAATCCAGTTTGATATATTAGTAATATTCATTATTTTTTCCAATACTTTATTCTTATAGAAGTATCGGAATATTCTGAAAAAAGTTTAGTTTTTTATGGAAAATATTTAATTATTTCAATCCTCCCCAGTTTTTATTGATACTAATAGAACACTTTAGAGGAACTTTGAGCTCATAAATATTCTCCATAATATCTTTTATCTTTAGTGCAAACTCTTGGGCTAAATCTTCTTTAATCTCAAAAATAAGTTCATCGTGAATTTGTAAAAGCATCTTAGCTTCACTTTCATCAATTTCATAATTAATTTTATTCATAGACAACTTCATAAGATCAGCTGCTGAACCTTGAAAGAGCGTATTTACACTCTCCCTTTCAAAACTAGCTTTGACAAAAGCATTTGCTTTGTCATAATCAAAAATTCGCCGTCTTCCTAATAGAGTCTCAACATATCCATTCTCTTTTGCATCGCTTTGAATCTGTTGAATATGATTTTTAACAGTAGGAAATGAGTTAAAATAACTCTCAATATACTCTTTTGCCTCTTTTTGGCTTACATTTATCGTTTGAGATAGTTTTCTAGCTCCCATGCCATAAAGAAGACCAAAGTTTATACTTTTTGCAATATTTCTTTTCTCTTTTGCCTTATCTTCCCCAAAGATTTTAGCTGCTGTTTCAAGGTGTATATCTTTATCATTTATAAATGCATCTAAAAGTGCCTTATCTTGAGAAAAGTGAGCAAGAAGCCTAAGCTCAATTTGCGAATAATCAATTCCAACAAGCAGATATTCCTCTTGTGCTATAAAACCTTGACGAATCTCTCTTCCAAGCTCACTACGAGAAGGAATATTTTGAAGATTTGGGTTTTTAGAACTAAGCCTTCCTGTTGCTGTTCCTGTTTGTAAAAATGAGGTATAGATGCGATTATTTTCATCTTTTTTCGCTAATTTTAAAAGTGGGTCAATATAGGTTGAGCGAAGTTTATAAATCTCTCGATACTCTAAAAGTTTTGGAATGATATCATGATCTTCTATCAATGAATTTAACACTTTTTCATCTGTTGAATAACCTGTCTTTGTCTTTTTCCCAGTTTTAAGTCCTAAATTTTCAAATAGTATCACTCCTAACTGTTTTGTAGAGTTGATGTTAAATTCACTCTCACTTAGAGTGTAAATATCTTTAGTTAGAGCTTCTATACTTTTTGTAGCTTTTTTTAGTAGCATCTCAAAAAAATCGATATCTAACTTTATTCCTCTTCTTTCCATCTTTATAAGCGTATCGACAAAAGGGTACTCTACCTCTTTTGCCTCATATTGAAGAGTTTGGCTCATTTTAGAGTTTAAAAAGTTATAGAGTTTTAGTGTCATCCATGCATCTTCAGATGCATAGTTTGTTGCTGAACTTATATCAACATGTGAGAAATTTTCTCCTTTTTTTACAACATCTTTAAATTTTACCATCTCATATGAGAAGTATCTCTTTGCCATATTGTCAAGTCCTGCACTTAAAGAGGGATCTAAAAGCCAAGATATTATCATCGTATCTGCAAAAACTTCAAGCTTTTTAAAATCAAAATTGTTATAAAGCACAGCAAAATCATATTTTAAATTTTGTCCTACAATCTTAAAGCCCATAAGTCTATTAAGAGCTATTTTTGCATCTTCCATTGAAACTTGTTTTGTTACTCCTAGATAGTTATGAGAGATGGGAACATAATAAGCTTCACTCTCATTGGATGCAAATGAAAAACCTACTATCTTTGCACTTTTTGCATCTAGTGAATTTGTCTCTGTATCAAAGGCTACGATACTATTTTCTTCTATATTTGAGATTGCATCTAGAAGCTTCTTTTTTGTATCTAAGAGAATTGGTTTGAAACTCTCTTTTTTTATACTTTCTTCTTTTTTATTGTTATTTGCATATGTTGCACCAGCTCTTTTTAGTATCGCTGTCATATCATATTTTATCAACTCATCTGCGATATTTAAGATAGGGTTTTTATCTGGAAATCTAAACTCATCCAAATCACAGCTTTCTATCAAACTATGGTGAAGTAGGGCTAGTTTTTTACTTAAAATTGCATTCTCTTGACTCTCTAATAAAAGTTTTTGTGTTCTTGGGTTTCTAATATTTTCTATATTTTTATATATATCTTCCAAAGTTCCAAACTCATTAATTAATGTTTTAGCACCTTTAGCCCCAACCCCTTTTACCCCTGGTATATTATCAGCTGCATCTCCTACAATCGCTAGATAATCAACTATATATTTAGACTCTACACCAAATTTTTCTAAACATCTATCTTCATTAATCTCAATTTTTTTAATAGGATCGTACATTATAACTTTGTCATCTTCAATAAGTTGATAAAGATCTTTGTCGTGAGAGACTATTTTTACTTTCAAATTATTACTCTTTGCAAATGAAACTATAGAAGCTATAACATCATCAGCCTCAAAGCCTGGTTTTACAATTTGTTTAAAACCCATCTTCTCTATCCAATCAATCGCTACTGGTAGTTGAGTTTTAAGATCCTCTGGTGGAGTGGGGCGGTTTGCTTTATAGTTAGGGTCTAACTCTTTTCTCCAAGTCTTCTCTTTGGAATCAAGTGCGAAAAGAAGATAGTCAGTATCGTGTTCTTTGTTTAAAGTTGCAATAAAATTTACAAAGCCTGTTAAAAGTCCTGTAGGAAAACCTGATTTGCTTTTTAGAGATGGAAGAGCATAATAGTTTCTGAAAAAGAATCCGAATGTATCAATGACAGTTAATGTTTTCAAAGATATCCTTTTTGTTTTTTGGGATAGACAAGAAGTTTAGAATATCTAAATTATTTTTTGTTGATGCTTTAAATTTTTAAATAATTT
>JAMONX010000024.1 GCA_027066435.1 Campylobacterales bacterium | reverse complement strand
TACTTCCATTTAGACAAGTTCTTATCGGAGAGACAAAAGGGTTTTTGGAAAATACCTCTCGTGTACAGTGGGGCTTGATGATGTTTGTCTTTGGACTAAGTCATATGGCTTATTTGATAACCCTAGCACCTGCTTCTGGACATACAGTTGGTGGTACAGAGTTAGTGCTTTATCTGGTACTTTTAACTCAATTAAACGATGTTTTACAATACATCTGGGGAAAATCCATCGGGAAAAATAAAATCATACCAAAAGTGAGTCCAAATAAAACCATAGAGGGTTTTGTTGGTGCATTTGTGAGTATATCTATTTTGGCAATGCTTTTCTCTTTTTTGACACCTTTTTCACTTTTGGAAGCTTTAATCGCTGGAATGATTATAAGTTCAGCTGGTTTTATAGGTGATGTAGTTATCTCAATGATAAAGCGAGATATTGGTGTTAAAGATAGTGGAAATCTTCTTCCAGGACACGGAGGCATACTTGATAGAGTAGATAGCTTGACTTATACAGCACCGCTGTTTTTTCACTATGTCTATTATCTATATTATTAAGAAGATGCTATGTTAAAAAAGATATTTTTTGCACTATTTATTCGTCCTATTGTTTTACTAGTGGCAGGTGTGCATGTTAAAAATAGAGAAAATATTCCACTAAAAGGTCCTTGTATCATCGTTGCAAACCACAACAGCCATCTTGATACGATGATACTTATGAGTCTGTTTCCTCTATCTTGCATAAATCAAGTAAGACCTGTAGCGGCAGCTGATTATTTTCTTAAAAATAAGTTTTTTTCTTGGTTTTCAAGAGAGGTTATTGGCATAATTCCAATTAAACGAAAACCAAAAAAAAGTGAAGGTCATCCACTATTAGAGGTACAAAATGCATTAAAAAATAAAGAGATTATCATACTGTTTCCTGAGGGTAGTCGTGGTGAACCTGAAGAGATGGCAAATTTTAAATCAGGGATTTCTCATTTGGTAAAAGATTTTCCTGATGTGCCAGTTGTTCCTATTTATATTTATGGTGCAGGCAAAAGCCTCCCTAAAGGAGAAGCTCTTTTTGTGCCATTTATCATCGATGTTACCATCTCAAAACCAATCTATTATGATAATGAGAGTAATCAAGAGTTTGCAACTCGTTTAGAGATGGAGATAAGAAAATTGCAATAAGAGAGATAAAATAATAGAAAATAATAAGGTCAAACACTTGTTTAAAACCCCCTTTGGTCTTATATTTGATAAAATTTTCTATTGCATAATTTGAGTTAAAAGTATATAATAAATAAAAAGTTTAAAAGGGTTCTATTATGACTAAAAAGGAACTACTTAGTAAACTTGACATAAAAAGAGAGTTTATTGAGAATGAGTTTTCTATTAAAAAAATAGGTCTATTTGGAAGCTATGCACAAGATAATCAAACAGATGAGAGTGATATAGACTTTTATGTAGAGTTTAAAAATAAAACCTTTGACAATCTAGCAGGACTTTGGGTATATCTTGAAGAGTTATATCATAAAAAGATAGATATAGTACATAAACATAAAAACAACAATAAAACCCTTTTACAACATATAAAAAAAGAGGTTGTTTATGGATAAATCTACAAACTTAGAGCTTTTAAAATTTATTATGCAAAGCATAGCCTTAGTTAAACGAAGATTTCAAGGAATCTTAGTGAACTTTAAGAGCTACAAAGGCATTATTTAAAATATACAGAACAAGCATTGCAAATATTTATATATTTCATAAGGAAAAAAGATGAAAACCCAAACAGGAATATTCAAAAGTTTTGATGATAGTGAGATATTTTATAGAGAGTGGGAACAAGAAGATAAATCCAATGGCAGAATTTTAATCATCTTGCACCGTGGACATGAACACTCAAAAAGGCTTGAAGATATAGCAAAAAAGCCAGAATTTGCAGGATATAAAATCTACTCTTATGACAATAGAGGACACGGAGAGACAAAAACCAAAGCTACTTATGAGTTTATGGATTTGGTGAGAGATTTGGATATTTTTGTCGGTTTTGTTTGTAAAAAAGAGCAAAAAAGCCAAGAAGATATTTTTATTATTGCCAACTCTGTAGCAGGTGTAACAGCTTCAACTTGGATACACGATTTTGCACCAAAAGTAAGGGGTGTGGCTCTTATAGCTCCTGCTTTTAAGATAAAGTTATATTTTCCTTTTGCAAAAGAGTTTTTAAAACTAGCAATCAAATTTAAACCAAAACTAAATATCAAATCATATGTCAAATCAAAATTTTTAACACACAACAAAAGTGAACAAAACCGTTACGATAATGACCCACTTATCACCCCAAACATACCAGCAAGACAACTTACTACACTGCTTGATAGTGCCAAGAGAGTGGTAGATGATGCATATCTCATAGCAACACCGATGTTAATTTTATCTGCAACAGATGATTATGTGGTAGATAACAAAACTCAAGGGGATTTTTATGCAAATCTCTCTTCATCTCTTAAACATTTTGTGAAGTTAGATGGCTTTTATCATGGTGTTTTATATGAAAATGAACATCAAAAAGCTATCGATAAAATTGCTTTATTTATGAAAAAATGCTTTCGGCAAAAACCAAAACTAATCGTTGATGAGATGGTAAAACTTACACAAAAAGAGCAAGATAAAATAGCTTTTGGAACACTCCCAATTTACAAAGAGTTAAATTATTCTATTCAAAGAGCGATGATGAAACGGTTAGGTTTTTTAAGTGATGGAATGAAAATAGGACTGAAATATGGGTTTGATTCTGGTGTAACACTTGACTATGTATATAAAAATGAGCCTAGCGGAGTTGGTATGCTTGGTAAAATTATCGATAAAAACTATCTAAATAGCATTGGTTGGAGGGGTATTAGACAGAGAAAAGCCAACTTGATAACTATCATAGAACAAAAAATTGAAAATTTACAAGAAAAGAGGCAAAAAGTAAAGATATTGGATATTGCTGGAGGTCCTGCAAGGTATCTTATAGAGATTGCTACAAAATATCCCCAAGTAGAGATACAAGTGAGAGATTATGAAGAGCAAAATATCAATGAAGGACGGGAGTTAGCAAAAAGTCATAATTTGACAAATATCAAATATTCACAAAGTGATGCTTTTGATAAAACAAATTATGATAGCAAAATATTTAATCCAAATATAGTGATAATTTCAGGTGTTTTTGAACTTTTTGAAGACAATACTTTGATTTCAAATGCAATAGATGGTGTTGCATCTATCATGCAAGATGATGGCTTTTTACTCTACACCGGACAACCATGGCATCCACAACTAGAACAGATAGCCAATGTTCTAGGAAATCATAAAAATGAAAAGTGGATTATGCGTCGCAGAAGCCAATATGAGCTTGATTATCTTTTTAGCAAAAGAGGCTTTAAAAAAGATAAGATGCTTATTGATGATTGGGGTATTTTCACTATCTCTTGTGCTTGAAGCTTAAATATTAAAAAAAGCTTATTATTAACTTCTCCTCCCATCCACTTTCCTTTAAATTATGGCTTACCTCAATATATGTGTGGAACCACTTCTTACACAAACTTTTTTTCTATTATTAGAACTACTTATAATTTCA
>JAMONX010000023.1 GCA_027066435.1 Campylobacterales bacterium | reverse complement strand
TATTTTTTTAATTAACTTCATCAAGTCTTCATAATCATCTGTCATACTTCCACTATCTAAATAAATTATAAGGAATTAAATATGACAACAGCAAATAAATTTTTTTTAAGTGGGTGTTCTTTATCGCTCTGCTTATTGTTAGCAGGTTGTGGAGGAAGTAGCTCTTCTTCAACTACAAAAACAACATATTCAGTTTCAGGGTCAGTTCCTGGTACTTTAATTGAAGCTTTTTGTAAAGATGGTGGCTATTTTAGTGTTAACTCAACAAACAATGGGGGAGATAAACATCCATTTACAATGACTCTGCCATCAGATGTAAATTGTAAACTTATCATGACTACAAATGAGAAAGACCCCGATGTTACAAAGCATATAATTACACCTATATTGTTAAACAATGGGTCAACTATTTCATCATACTTTCAACTATCAAGTGATACTGATATTGGATATGTGGAACTTCCTATGTCAGGAATAGGTATTCAAACACCATTGATTCTCCAAATTTCAGATAAGGCGATACAAGTCAATAAATTTAATTATGATCCACTAGATAAAGATGGTGATGATATCCCAAATGTATATGAAGATGATGACGATGATGGAAAATATAATAAATATGACGATGATGATGATAATGATGGAATCAAAGATATAGATGACGATGACCATAGATATGATTCTGATGGTGATGGTATTGATGATCGTTATGATGTTGATGATGATAATGACCATCGAAAAGATGACGACGACGATGATGACCATGATGATCATGACGACGACGATGATGATAATAATAACTATTATGATAATCCAAAAAGTGCAAATATAACTCTTCCTAGAACTTATACTGTAGATGCAGGAAGACTTTTAGGTTCACAATGTGCTCAATGTCACGGTACAAATGGAGTTTCAGTAAACAAATGGGACTCAATTGCAGGAGAAGACAAACTACATGAAGAGATGTTTGAAGATGATGAGCCTATTATGAGTGCTCAAGCTCGTGGATATACAAATGGGGAGATTTCGTTAATCGAAACTTGGCTAAAAACACTTAAAAAATATAAAGATTAGAAAGGAAAAATTTATGAAAACAACATATTCAAGACGAGATTTTATGAAATTTATGGGGCTTAGTTCAACTGCGGCTTTTGCAGTTTTGCCAACGATAGCTAATGCTAAAGTTTTACCTCATATAGTTATAGTGGGTGGTGGTTTTTCAGGTTCAACCTGTGCGAAGTATCTAAAGATGTGGGGCGGAAGTAGTGTAGATGTTACTATAATAGAGACAAATCCAACTTATGTATCACCGATACTGAGTAATTTAGTCTTAAATGGACAAAAAACTACAAATAATTTATCTTTTTCGTATGGTAATTATAGTGCAAAATATGGCATCAATATGATACACTCTACTGTAAGCAGTGTAGATAAGAGTAATAAAACAATTACTTTAGCAAATTCAAAAGTTGTAAAATATGATAAGCTAGTTTTAGCAGCTGGTATAGACTTTGATAAGGTTAGTGACTATGATATTTCAAAGGTACCTCACGCTTGGCAATCAAGAGATGGGATAAATACGCTAAAAACTCAACTAAACTCTATGAGAGATGGTGATACATTTGTTATGAGTATTCCTGCATCTCCTTATCGTTGTCCTCCTGGACCTTATGAGAGAGCTTGTGTTGTTGCTGATTATCTAAAAAATACTAAAGGGTACTCAAACTGCAATGTAATAGTTCTAGATGCAAATCCTAAGATTATAGTAGAAGAGCAGACATTTAGTACAGTTTTTGCAAGATATGGTGTTGATTATAGACCAAATTCAACTGTAACTGCAGTTGATGACACCACAAAATCAGTTACTTATAGCAACGGCGGAGTGTCTCATACTCTAGCTTCAACTGTTTTAAATGTCATACCAAATCAAAAAGCAGCACCTATTGTATTTGAGACGGGAGTAAACTCTGGAAGTTGGGCTCCAATAAACCCTTTAAGTTATGAGTCTGTTATCGTAAGTGATATATATATCATTGGTGATTCTCAAGGTACTGGTCAGCCAAAAGCAGGGCATATAGGAAACTCTGAAGCTAAGATATGTGCAGATGCAATTTTGAGAAAGTTAAATGCAAAACCACTATATACTTCACCAAAAACAAACTCAGCATGTTATAGCCCAACATCAAAAACTGAAGCTTCGTGGCTAAGTGCAGTATATAAATATGATTCAGCTACTCAAAAAATGGTACTTGCAAGTAAAGATGCAGGGGCACCATCAACTAAAAACTATAAAAAAATGTTCTTATGGTCTGGGAATTTATTTGCAGATACATTTGCTTAGCAGATGAAAAAGGAAATCTTTTAAAGATTTCCTTTTTTTCTATTCCTTCTCATCATAGTGAAGTTTTAATCCCTCCTCAGTCATCACAAATCCACTTATAAAAATCTTTCCATCATGAACTTTTTTGTGATGTACCTTACATAGTGGTATAAGATTGTGTCTATGGTTTTTGTGAAAATGGTCTATATTCCCATCAATATCAGCTACTGATTGGGCATTTATATGGTGGGTATCTTCTACATTTTCGTTGCACAATGCACATTTGGCTAAAAATATACTTTTGTTGTATTTGCTTTTTTTCTGTTTCTTTAGAAGTTCTACTTCACTGTACTCTCCACTCATCTTTTTACGAAGATTATATGCTTCATCTATAAATGTTTTATCTAAGTGCAGTGATTTTGCAAATTCTAGTCCATAGAGTGAACTTCCACTTCCTTGTTCTAGTTTTCTGTTGTACTCTAGGCAATCGTTTAGTTCGTCATATTGGACTCCAAGATGCAAAAAGATTATATTTTTAAGAGTTTTTATCTCTTTTAGAGTTGTTAGTTGATGGAGATGTGTGGCGAAGATAAAAAATGACTCCATTTTGTGGAGCTTCATAATAGCACTTGCCACTATTGCTAGTGCTGATTCTGTTTCAGTTCCATGGCATATCTCATCTCCTAAAACTAAAGAATATTTTGTTGTTCTGTTAAATATATTTTTAAGTTCTAGCATCTCAACCGCAAAAGTTGAAAGACCTTTATAGAGATTATCTCCTGAAACTATTCTTGTGAAAAGCTTGTCATACATCGTATATCTAAGATTCGTTGCTGGTACAAAAAAGCCAGCTTGAGCTAAGATGACACAAATTCCTACACTCTTCATAAGCGAAGATTTACCACTAGAGTTTATACCATACAAAAGCATCCCTCTAATCTCTTCTTCCTCTTTATCTATACACCCTAAAGTCACATCATTTGGGACATAGATGCCATTCTCTTCTCTTGATTCTATGATAGGATGCCTAAGCCCTTTTGCATCAAAAAATGGTTTATCATTCTTCTCTAGTAGTTTTGGTCTGGTGTAACGATAAAGTGAAGCACATTTAGCATTGCTGATAGCTACATCTAAAGTTCCGATATGCTCTATTATCTGTTCAAGTAACAGTGCATATCGACACTCTATATCTTCCAAACTCTCATCATATCGTTTTTTTACAAGTGCTATCATCTTAACTTGATTGGTGATATATTGTGATGATATCTCTTCAAAAAGTGTTGATGATATCTTTACAGAATTTTTAAGTTTTTTGATTGAGAAGTCTTTAAAAAAGTGATGTTTTTTATCTATAGTTATAAAACTTTTTGTTAACTCTTCTTCTATGAGTGAAAAACGATTTTTTGTTAAGGAGATATAATATCCCTCACTCTCAAGAAACTCTACAGTGGCAAATTGTTGATTTTTACTCTCAAACATACTGTTTATATGTGTACAAATTGTCTCTATTTTGTAGAGTTGTAATCGTTGCTTTTGTACAAGGGAATCAATTGCAGGATATATTCCCTCTTTGAAAAAATTTTCAGTTATCTGAGTTTTTGATACACGGGCACATAAATCTAGATTAAAAGTGTTTAAAAGTGTATGAATAAAATCTTTTGTTTCATCGATTAAATTTTGTTGGTTTGAGATTTTGGCATTTTGCTCCTCTTTTAAGATAGAAAAGACCGATTCTAATGAAGAGAAGAGATAACCTAACTCAAATGGATGTAATTTTTTAAGTTTGATTCGGCGAAGTATTCGTTCCAAATCGTATATTTGCTTCATAAGAATTTCAAGTTGTTTGTAAAAAGGGGCAAGCTTTTCACTCAAATCAAATCTCTGATTTAAAATCTTCAAATCACATATAGGATTTAAAAGTCTCTCTTTTAACATCCTTTTACCAATTGCGGTAGAGGTTTTATCTATCAGGCTTAAAAGAGTTTTATCACTTTGTCGTCTTGAGATTATGCCAAGTTGTTCTATAGCATTGTTGCCAAGATATAAAAAATGATTTCCAGTTAGAAACTTTGGTTTATCCATCTTTTCTACAAGTGAACTATCGTGTTCGATGATAAAATCACATAACAACCCCAATGCTTCACTAGCATACGGATAACGCTCGATATCCAAATACTCTATGGGCGAGAGAAAAGATTTGATGCCATAAATACTTTTAAAAAGTTCATTTTGATAAGTGATTTTAAGACGACATTTGTTGAAACTATAGTGGTGGTTTCCTGCAATTTCTAGATAGTTTAAAACCCACTCTTTATCGATTGTAGAGTTTGCAAAGGTTAAAACAACTTCTGAAGTATGATAAGATTGAAGAAGGGTAAAAACTTCATCTAATGCAAATGTTTTATCTTCACTAGTTCCGTGAATTTCACAAATTATGGTTTTGCCTGTACTTACATCTATGGCTGAATATCCAAGAGAATATATACCAACATTTTGGTCTATCAAAAGTGATGAGATATTGTTTTCAGTTGGCTCTTGAAGATAATCAAAATTTGTTCCTGGAGAGATTATGCTTGATATATATCGGCTTAGATGAGGAGGTAAGCCTTTTTGTTTGACTAAAACGATTGTATATTTTTTGGTTTGTATAATACGGCTTAAATGCCTTTCAATTGAGACAGAAGGCACACCTGCAAGGAGAGGGTTTTGGGCTGAATTTTCTATGATAGATTTGTTTTTCCTTGTAAGCTGAATATTTAAAAGTTCAGATATCTCCTTTGCTTTTCCAACTTGCTCTTTTTCATTGTTTATCTCATAAACTTCAAAAAAAGTTCCTATCTCCATAAGTACTACCGTATCGTCTCCATAACGCTTCTCATAGTAGCGTTGAAGATCAAAATATATTTCAGTAAGGAGCTTTTTTTTGTTGTTTAAAAGCTTCTTAGTTTCTTCATTATGTAAGCTTATAACCTCTCCTTGGGTAAATTTTTTTGATTATACACAAAAATGGTAAAATTTTTTAATAAGAGAACTGCTATACTTTCAACATGAAAGAGATTGCAATTTTAGGTGCAACTGCATCTGGTAAAACAAACCTTGCTATAGAAGTGGCTATAAAAGTAGGGGCAAATATACTCTCTCTGGACTCTTTGAGTATTTATAAAGAGGTTGATATAGTCTCTGCAAAACCTACGATTTATGAAAGAAGAGGGGTTAGACATTTTGGTATAGATGAAATTTATATTGATAAATATTTTAGTGCTGTTACATTTTTTGAGCTTTATAAGAAAGCAAAAGAGGTTTCCAAGAAAGAGGGTAAACACTTAATCATCGTAGGAGGTACGAGTTTTTATCTAAAATCTATGATAAATGGTCTCTCAATTAAGCTTCCTTTATCTTTGGAAACTAAAGAAAAAGTTGCAAAAATACTCTTAGATTTACCACAAGCATATAAAAATATATTAAAATTAGACCCAATATATGCAAATAAAATCTCTATAAACGATAAGTATAGAGTTGAAAAATGGTATGAAATTTATTATGAGAGTGGGGAGATAGTAACAGAGTATTTTTCTAAAAATCAAAAAGAGGCGATTATAAAAAATATCCCTATTTTTGATATTTTGCTAGATAAAGAGACTCTAAGAGAGAACATCAAACTAAGAACTACACAGATGATAGATTCAGGGTTAATTGATGAAATATTTTCACTTGAAAAAAAATATACTCGCATCTGGACTCCTATGAGAGCGATAGGTATTAAGGAAACTTTAGAGTTTCTTGATGGAAAAATTGATAAAAAAGAGTTACACAATCTCATTTGCATCCATACATCACAACTTGCAAAGAGACAAGAGACTTTCAATAAATCACAATTTCCAAATAGAATAAAACTAATTAAAAAAGACTTAACTAAAACAATAACATCTCAATTTTAATCAATATCTTATATTAGGTAAAATATATTTGTAATTATTTATATAAATAAATGTTTTTTTAACTTAGTTACTGTAAAATAGCTCAGAATTATATAATTATCTTAAAATAAGGATCGTGTATGAAAAAAGTATTACTATGTTCGATGCTTGCATCTTCATTGCTTATAGGTGCAGATAAAGCCTATGAGTTAGGTTTAAATGCAGGTATGACCTCTATAAAGAATGATGGTGGAATAAAATTAAAAAATGAAACTATTGGCTTTACTCTTCAAAAGAATAGGGCTGGTTTAAAACCTAGACTTGATTTTGAGTATGTAAGAATTGATGAAAACAACATAACAGTTAGTTCACTTATAAAGGGTTCGATAAATGCTGTCTATGAATTTTATCCGCAATCAAGTTTTTTCCCTTATATTGTGGCTGGTCTTGGATTTGAAAATGTAACTGATCCTAGAAAATGGCCTAAGGAAAAAGCATTTAAGAGCAATGCCTTTATGCAAGGTGGAGCAGGGCTAGGGTATAGAATAGGAGGCAATGATTTAGTTATTCGAGCTGAAGCTAAATTGTTCCAAATTATTGGGGGTGAAAAAGATGAAGAAAATGAAGTTATTGCCACTTTAGGTCTCTCTATTCCATTTGGTGCAATTCCTGTTCCTCCTACCCCAAAATTAGAGATAATAGATAGCGATGGAGATGGTGTCATGGATGAGTTAGATAAATGTCCTGATACTCCAAAAGGTGTTGCGGTGGATGGTTCTGGTTGTCCATTGCCTGAACCTCCAGCACCGCAAATAATCAAGGAGACCATTCCTGTATCATTTGACAATAATGAATGCCCTATTAAGATAGATGCTGATGATAGAGATCGTGATGGTGTTGAAGATAGTGTAGATCAATGTCCAAATACTCCTTGTGATTTTACGGTAGATTCTAAAGGGTGTCCAGTTAAAGCAAATCTTACAATCCATTTTGAGACTGATAAAGCAAATATTACAGATTATTCAATGGCACTTGTAGAAAAATTTGCAGACTTCCTAGTAACAAACAAAGGTAGCCTTGTACATATCATAGGACATACTGACTGGAGAGGCTCTGATAATTACAATATGATACTTTCCAAAAAAAGAGCAAAAAGTGTAAGAGATGCATTGGTAGAGTTGGGGGTTAGTGCATCTAGACTCTCAACAGAAGGAAAAGGTGAATCTGACCCAATTGCCACAAATAAAACAAAAGAGGGTATGGCACTAAATAGAAGGATAGAAGTTCAACTTACTTATCCACAAGAGATAAACCCTGGAGGAGAAATATAATGAAAACAATTCTTAAAACAAGTTTAGCATCGGTGATTGCCAGTGCTTACATATTATCTTTTGCAGGATGCATAGATGATCGGACTGATTTTGGCAAAAATAGCCTGTCTGTATTAGTAGATAATGTTCTTGATCCAGATTTGGATGAAGATGGAGATGGGCTTAACAATGGGGATGAGATAGATTTAGGTACAGACCCGTTTGTAAAAGATAGTGATGGAGACGGATTGGATGATGGACTGGAAGTCAAACTTGGTACAAAACCTCAAAGCGGACAAGAAGATACCGATAAGGATGGTGTAACAGATGGAATTGAAGTGCTTGGTACACACCCTGATAATATTGATAATGAAGGAAAAGTTACAACTGCCGGTGAAGAAAAGATATTATTAAAAGTTGGAGAAAGCGGATTAAAGGTTTTAGCACTAGATATTAATAAGTCTATTTCTATTGATTATTGGGGAAATAGGGATGCTGCAAATACTCATCACAATTTGTTGACAGAGAATCCAGATACCATTGATGCACTTGATCCTATGAATGATAGTGACTATGATAAGCGACCAAATATTAAAGAAAAAGATCAAAATACTGATCCACTTGATCAAAAGAGTTTTTATCCTTGGATTTATGAGACACCTGTAGGAAAAGTTATGGAAGAGGCAGGATTTGTTTATATTCCTGGTGGATTTGATCTTGATGGTGATGGTGCAGATGAGAGTGGTTTTTGGATGGCAAAATATGAAGCTAGAGGTACTGAAGTAGCTACAATTACAGTAGGACCTCTTCAAGAGTTTGTTAATAAACATTTTAAACCTGCAACAAATCACTATAGAAATGATGATGCTCCGATATCTGGAGAAGCTCTTTTTGTTCCTGTTTATGATACTAATATAGGAGCATCACTGTCAGGTATGCGTCCATATGAGATGGCGGCACTTGTAGATGCTTATCCTGTTAGTGGAGTTATAGATGACAATATAACACTTGGAGAGAAAATCACGCTTCCTCTAAACAAGCAGTATGCTCATATTTTAAAATTAATTGACGGTAATAGGGCTGATTATGTAAAAAATAGTACTTTAGGATACGATGTTAATGTTGAGGAAGAGTATGAGCGAGGTGTATTTGAAATCAATAATGGTAAAAGAGAAATAACAAGGAACTTAGTAAAGCTTATAGATTTACAAACTTATCCAGTTTGGTGGAATATTAATAGTATACAAAGAAGTGATAAAAACAAATCTGCAGCAGGAACAAATGTCTTTACCGCAACAGATACGGGAGAAGGTATGGAACAAGATGATTATGCTGTTATCATTAGAGATGGTAAAAAACTAAATCTTAGATATGGTGTAACATTTGCAGAGAAAGAGTATAACGGCTTTAGAGCGGCGAGTGAATATCTCGCAAAATAATATATTTGAAGAGCTTTGGATTCCTTCCAAGCTTCTTCTATTGAAGCTTTAGAGCTTCAAAACTAACTATTTTCCCATCTGCAATATTAAATACAACCTCTATTGGATTACAACAAACCTGACAATCCTCAACATAACTTTCTCCACTCATATCAGGATCTAAAAGCATAGATATCTTTTCCCAACAATATGGACAAGTGAAAAAATGTTCTAACACTTGTCGCTTCTATTTTCTGTGGCTTTAAGATATATAGATAAGCTTACTAGAAGCATTGCAACACCACCTAAAATATATACAGCATTGATGATTTTTTCAGGTTCAGTAAGTGCAAATTTAAAAACTAACATCAATGATTCGATTGAAAGAGCGATTATGATTGAACCTAAAAACTTTACCATTGTGTGATGGATGTCTTTTGATTTATCATTATGTTGCCCTAAAACTTCTTCTTGAAATATAGTTTTAACAAGGTCAAAAATTGCTAGGGCAAGGGTGAGTAGGATAGTCACTGTAAACATTTCATTGATAGCAATTGTACCAATATCAAATCCATGGGAAAATATCATGCTTGCCGCTTGAAAAAAGAGTATAAATGCAACAACAAGTAGTGCCGCTGAAAAGAGTGAATAACTAATCTTACCTACAATTGCAAAAACATTTTCATAACTTGTAGGTTTTGCAAACTTTAAAAGATCAGCTAAACTAATATCCATGCAAACGATAAATTTTAAATTTCTTTTATCATCATAGACAGGATAAGATGCAGTTATTGTAAGAGAATTTGTTAATGCAGATGGATATGGATTAGTAATGACACATTTTTTTTCTCTAACAGCTCTATAGTAAAAAGCACGACCGCTATGATTTCCTCGTTTTAAGCTTCTAATGTTTGGATTAGTTGAAATATTGTCTGTTATTTGCTCACCTTTTGGATTTAATACATAGAGTGCTTCTACTTTAATTCGCTCTTTCTTTAGTATCTTTATGCCATCAATAATGGTCTTTAAATCTGGGCTTGGCAAGTAGTTTGGGATGCTTCTGTTTAGAAGTAAACACAAATATGCTCTTGCTTGAACTCTAACCTTTTCAAACTGAGCAATCTCTTGAGGTATCATCTTGTTTCCTTTAAAAATAGCTTTAAACTTTTTGTAGATTTTGCATCGATATTATAACTAATAAGCTTTAGATATGCTTCAATATCTTCTCTTGATATATCAGTTTTTTTTGAGTATCTAGACAAAATATATCTTGGTATTTTCTTTTTGGTTTTTAAAAAATTCTGAATTAGTTTCTTATAAAAATTATAATTTTTAACCACACAAAATCGTGCGAAGACAAATGGCAGATTATGCTTCTCATACCATAACTTTGCCAAATCTGTATATGCATCTGAATTTTCCAAGTATAGTTTCAATGCCTTATCACCAATGATAATCTCTCCATCAATTTTTAATATTTTTGCCAGGGCATTTGAAGTTGCTGAGTGTGAGTCTGCTTTATATTTACCTTGTTTTACTAAAACTGATTTTACCTCTTTTGTGGCAATAATACCTGCATCTAAAGATCTAAAATTGCCTCGTCTACTCTCTATACTTGAGATAAAAGCAGCATCTATCTTTCGTCTTTTAAATTTACGATTTATATCAGAAGGAAAGCTCTTTTTATATTCTATAGATTGTTTTAGTTGTGAATTTTTAATATTTTGTTTTAAATATACATGAAATGGAGCGAGATTTATATAATCTATCTTGCCAAAGAGCACTAGAGACCTTTTTTAAATTATTATATCATATAATGCTGTTATGATTGATAAAGCAAGAGAATTGATTTATGATGCTGATGCACTTCTTATAACAGCTGGAGCTGGAATGGGAGTTGATAGTGGGTTGCCTGATTTTCGAGGAGTTGAAGGTTTTTGGAGAGCCTATCCTGTGATAAAAGATTTGGGATTAAGATTTGAAGAGATGGCAAATCCAAAATGGTTTAAAGATCAACCAGAATTGGCTTGGGCATTTTATGGACATCGCTTAAATCTTTATAGAGAGACTACTCCTCACGATGGTTTTAAAAAATTATTAGAGATTGCAGAAAATAAAAAAGGTGGTTATTTTGTTTTTACATCTAATGTAGATGGACAGTTCCAAAAAGCAGGGTTTGATGAAAACAAGATTACTGAAGTTCACGGAAGCATAAATCACTTTCAATGTATAGAAAATTGTAATAAAGATATTTGGAAAGATGAAGATACTTTTATAAAAATTGATACAAAAACATTTAGAGCAACAAATAAACTTCCTAAGTGTCCAAACTGTGGAGCGATTGCAAGACCAAATATTCTTATGTTTGGTGACTGGAATTGGATATCAGATCGTACAGATGTACAAAGCTTTCGTTTACAAAATTGGCTTGATAATATAGATGAAAATGGTTATAAATTAGTTATTTTAGAATTTGGTGCAGGATTGGCAGTCCCGACAATTAGGTTTTTTGGCGAAAATATAGCCTCAAGATATGATGCAAAGTTAATAAGGGTTAATCCAAGAGATATAGATGTGCCTAGTGGAGCGATTTCAATTGCATTAGGAGCTAAAGATGCAATAAAAACTATGTATAGCTTATAAAAATTTTACTAAAAAGAGTTACATATTTGAAAAATAGTTTTGATATAATATAAACAAAGGAGACCGATATGGCAATAGTAGAATTTTTAGGACCGATAAATAGAGAAACGATGGAGGTAGACATCGCAAATCTTTCTGAACTAAAGGAGGTTTTTAAAGATGATAAAGAGATTCAAGAGTGGTTGGAAAACTCTGCAATTGCAGTAAATGATACGATGGTATCGCATCTAAATATACCTCTTCTAAGTGGAGATAAGATATCACTTTTACCTCCTGTTTGTGGTGGATAATTTGTTAGAGCTTTATAGTGGACCTTTAAAAGTTGATGATATACTCAATCGCTGGTACAACTCCTTGCATAATGAAAACTTTGGAGCTTTTATAAGTTTTGTAGGTACAGTTCGTGATGAGGATAGGATAGAGGGGCTTAGTTTTGATATTTATGAGCCAATTCTTAAAAATTGGTTCAATATGTGGCAAGAGAAGGCAAAAAAAGAGGGTGCAATTGTCCTTATGGCACACTCAATAGGTGATGTTCCTCTTCATAAATCTTCTTATATATCTGCTGTTTGTTCTCCTAAAAGAAAAATTGCACTGAAGATGATTGATGAATTTGTTGAAGATTTTAAGAAGAGCGCTCCTATCTGGAAGTACGATATCGTTGATAGAGAGAGAGTTTATGCTAAAGATAGAAGCAGTGCTTTACCAAATAGTGGTTTATTAGGAAGATAGTTTGGAATTTATAACATATGAAGAGTCAATTAAAAATCTACAAAAAAGTTTTACCTCTCCTTCTATCAAAGAAAAAATCTTTTTAAGTGATGCTCTTGGCAGGGTTGTTGCATCTGATATCATAGCAGATCACAATTCACCAAACTCCCCTACATCTGCGATGGATGGCTATGCCATAAAATATGATGATCAAATATTAGGTCGTATCAAAATATCAGGCTCTCTTCCTGCAGGAGAGTTTAATAACAATGAAGTAGTCGGTGGACAATGTATAAAAACATTTACAGGTTCACTTATAAGTCTAGGAGCTGATACTTTGATACCAATTGAAAATGTTTTAGTAGATGGTGATGAAATTGTTATAAAAGAGAAAGTTATAAAAGGCTTTAGTGTACGACCAGTAGGAGAAAATTATAGCAAAGGCGAAGTACTTATAAAAAAAGGTACAAAGATAGATTTTGCTCAAGTTGGTGTTCTTGCTAGTCTAAATATATCTCAAATTGAAGTTTACAAACAACCTACTGTTACAATCATAGCAACAGGGAGTGAGATACTTGATGTTGGTGAAAAACAGACAAACCCCTCACAGATAAGAAGTTCTAACCAATTTATACTAGAAGCTCTTGCTAAAAAAGCAGGTGCTAAAACTATAAGAGCTTCACTATCAAAAGATAATAGAGAGATTATAGAAAAAAATATTACAGATGCATTAGAAAATAGCGATATTGTGGTTACAACTGGTGGTGTTAGTGTTGGGGATTATGATTTTGTAAAAGATATTATCGCTGGGTTTGAGCCTCTGTATATCGCAGATGGTATCAAAATAAAACCAGGGCAACATATCAAAATCGTTAAAATTGGTAAAAAATATATCTTTGCACTCCCTGGTTTTCCATATAGTGCAACTGTAACATTTATACTTTATGTAACTTCTTTTATTCGTAAGATGCAAGGAGAGGATTTTAGGCTTCCTATCGTAAAAGCAATTTTAACAGAGCCTTATAAGAAAAAATCTACAAAGACAGAATTTATAGCAGCAAATTTAGTATATATAGATGGAAAATATCAGGTAGATTTTAAAGACAAAAAAAGTGGTTCAAGTGCCATACTTACAAATATGCTAGGAGATATTGGCTTGATTTGCTTAGATGCACAAAGGGGTGATTTAGAGATTGGTGATGAGGTGGATGTTATAAATTTAAAACTTCTTTAAGAGGGGGAGTTTATACTCCATCTACTCTTAAAAGTTTAGTCTTACCAACCATAAGCTCAATAGTCATACGAATTCTTTTGAAAACGCTCTCTTGTCTATACTCTAAATTATGTTTTTTACATATTTCTTTAACAATTGGTTGCATTTTTTGGTATTGGGATAGTGGCAAATTTGGAAAGAGATGATGCTCAACTTGATAATTTAACCAGCCTTGAGCAAAATCTATAGGGTCTGAGCCTGTTTTATAGTTTACACTTCCCATGATTTGTCTTAAGTAAAATTCACCTTGACTTTTATGTGGTTCATTGAACATATATATATCTTCAGCAGAGTGATTTGGCACTATCACTAAAAATGAGTGTAGATTTGCAATATATTCAGCCATCAGTAAAATTATAAAGGCATTAAACATTGCTTCTGTTCCTAGTGGTAAAAATAGAAGAGGAATCAGAAGAAATTTTACCAATGCATATGGTAGATAGTAATTTTTCCACAGTTTTGCACCATTTTTAGTAAATGGACTCCAATCATATGTAGTTATTTCAGGTTCTTTTCTCTTTCTTCTAATCTTGTTCTCTAAGATTCTGAGGGTATTTGGAGCATAATATGTAAATTTCCAAGTTCCTGCAAATAGATATACAAAAACATATCTAAGCCACATTGGTGTTTTTGACTTAATTAACCATTGAAGATTTTTCTCAACATTATCTGGGTCATCCGCTTCTCCTAGGTGATAGTGATGCATAATGTTGTGTTCATATTCCCAAGCCTCAGGAGTAATCCAATCTAACCAATGAATATATCTGTTAAATCCTCTTGCGTACCCAGCTTTTGTATATTTGTAAGGTACATTTGGAACTTTATCATAAGCTCCGTGCAAAATTGGATGAGTTGTATTTGCCCATCTTGATACATTTCCAACACTTAACAATATTGCTGAAACTATAGCTATGGACCAAAAATAAAAGCCACTAAGTTCATAGTTTAGTTCTAATATACTAACTATGAGTATTAAAAAGAAGCCTAAAAAAGTAGCAGCTCTTCCCCACTTTTCAAGTTTAAGCATATGTTGAAAATCTTCTTGGGTAGGTGCACCTATAGTATCTTTTATGGCATCTATATCTTTTTGGAGTTGTTCTTGATCGATATCTTCATATCGAGTGTATTCCTGTTTCAAATGTACTTCCTTAACTAATTAAATTAAAACTGTCAAGAAATTATACATTAATAATCTTTATTTAACTTGCTTATAAGGGTTTTCTTATGATTTTTATAGTTGCTTCTGATTTTTTCTTCTCAAAATATTCTATTAGTACCGCTTGTTCTTTCTCTTTCATCACTCTTGCAAATATCTGTTGTTTTGCTAAGTCATATGAAATATTTCCAGCTCCACTCTTTTTTTGTATAAAAAACATGCCGTGTTGATTTCCTAGATTTAAGACTGGAGTGAAACTGCCATTAGGTGTTTGTGCAAAAAGTTGTGCAAGTTGTGGGTTGATAGATTTTAATTCTAGAGTTTTTGATTTTACAGTGATATTTGGCATATTTACCATAGGTTGCTTTTTTTGTAACTCTAAAACCTCTTTTGATGGAGAGGTATACTCTATAAGTTCCACTTTTTTAGGCATATTAAATTCATTTTTGTGTGTTTCATAATATCTTTTTAACTCTTCTTCATCTGGTTTTTTAAGTTTGAAACTTGAAACTTTTTTGTATAGAGTTTCTCTTTTTAGTTTTTCTTCTATGTTCTCTCTTAACATTTTTTCATTATAACCTTGGGTTCGTAGAGCTTTTTTAAATGACTCTAAATCAAGATTATTTTGTTTGGCTGCTTCTTTCATCTTTTCATCTATCTCATATGGAGAGATAACTATGCCTAGTCTTTTAATCTCTATATCTTCTACTCTTCTTTGTATCAAAGCATCAACTGCTTCTTTTGTAGAAATGCTGTTTTTTTCACTAAAGTTTTTTATCTCATATAGTGTTATAGGCTCATTTTCAACAGTTATAGATATCGCACCAATAAGGTTCGCAAAACTAAATGTAACTAAAAAAGAAAAACTAATAATATATTTTAACATGTTCAAAAATCCTTGACCTTTTGAGTATTGGTAGGATTATATCACATTATGATAAAATCCTCTAAAAATTTTAGGTAAGAGATTATGATTACAACAAGATTTGCACCAAGTCCCACAGGATATCTTCATATAGGAGGTCTTAGAACTGCACTATATAGCTATCTTTGGGCTAGAAAAAATAGTGGTAAATTTCTTCTTCGTATAGAAGATACAGATTTAAGCAGAAATTCAAAAGAGGCTGTAAAAGCGATAGAAGAGGCATTTAAATGGACAGGATTATCTAGTGATGGAGAGGTAGTTTATCAATCTAAGAGATTTGATTTATACAAAACATACATTAAAAAACTTATAGATGAGGATAAAGCATATTATTGTTATGCAAGTAAAGATGAACTAGATGTGATGAGAGAAGCTCAACAAGCCAAAAAAGAGAGACCAAGATATGATGGAAGATATCGTGATTTTAGCGGTGAAATTCCAAAAGAAGTTAAACCAGTTGTTCGTATAAAAGCACCACTTGATGGAAAGATAGAGTTTATTGATGGCATTAAAGGGGAGATTAGCTTTAATGTTAAGGATATTTTAGATGATTTTATCATAGCTAGAAGCGATGGAACGCCTACATATAATTTTGTAGTTGCGATTGATGATTCTTTGATGGGGCTTAGTGATGTGATTCGTGGAGATGATCATCTCTCAAATACTCCTAAACAGATTGTAGTTTATAATGCTCTTGGTTTTGATA